>CAYFVS010000427.1:0-4212 GCA_964346565.1 uncultured candidatus Brocadiaceae bacterium
AACCCCCGCGCACGGTTGATGAGGAAGGTCACTTTCTGCGGCGTCACGTGCTCGGCCGCCAGGCACAGGTCGCCTTCGTTCTCCCGGTCCTCGTCGTCCACCAGGATGACGAACTCCCCCCGCCCGAACGCCTCGATGGCGCTCGTCACGTCCATGAACGGCGCGCTGTGTGCGCCCTGTGGGGGCATCGCTCTCCCGTCTGCCGGCATGTGCTGTGGGGCCCGACCGGGCCCATCGGCCCTATCAGCGGGCTCTATACCATTCTACAAAGCGGGCCAGGCCCTGTCTAATCGGGAAACGGGGCTCGTAGTCCAGCAGCCGGCGGGCCTTGGTGATGTCGGCGCAGGTGGCGGGCATATCCCCCGGCTGCTCGGGCAGGCGATCTATCTGCGCCTCCCGGCCAAGGGCCTCCTGAAGCAGCTCGACCAGGCGGCTCAGCTCGACCGGCTCGGAGCTGCCCAGGTTGATGATCTCGAACTTCAGCGGCCGCTGCAGGGCGGCCAGAACGCCGTCCACGATGTCCGCGCAGTACGTGTAGTCACGCCGGCTGGTGCCGTCGCCGTAGACGGGGATTGGCTGGCCGGACTCAATGAGCCGGGTGAACTTGTGGATGGCCAGGTCGGGCCGCTGGCGGGGGCCGTAGACGGTGAAGAGCCGCAGGCAGACCACCGGCAGGCCATGCAGGTGATGGTAAACGTGGCACAGCAGCTCCCCCGCCCGCTTGGTGGCGGCGTAGGGGGAGATGGGCCGCCCGACGGGGTCGTCCTCGCTGAAGGGCACCTTCTGGTTGCCACCGTAGACGGATGAGCTGGAGCCGAACAGGAGCTTCTCCACCTTGCTCTCCGGACGGCAGCAGGCCTCCAGCAGGTTGACCGTCCCTCGGCAGTTGACATCCTCGTAGAGGGCGGGCTGCTCGATGGATGGCCGCACCCCGGCGCGTGCGGCCAGGTGGATGACCGAGCGCACTTCGTGCCGCTCTATCGCCTGCCGGCAGACCTCCGCGTGCCGGATGTCCCCCTCGACCAGCTCGACGCGGCCCGTGGCGAGCGCCCCGGCGATGTTGGCCCGCTTCACGGCCGGGTCGTAGAACGCGTCGAAGCTGTCCAGGCACACCACGTCGCGGCCGTCCTGCGCCAGACGGTCCACCACGTGACTGCCGATGAAGCCGGCGCCGCCTGTCACCAACACGCTCATAAGGACCCTCCGAAACGCCCATAGTGGTACGTGCCAGCGGCTCTGCGGTCAAGCGCAGACGCGGCCCGGTGCGGGGAATCCCCATCCTCATCCGGCCTGAGAACCCCGCAGAAGGCCGCCAGAGCAGATGCACCGGACAGAGACGCCCCAAACGGACACACGCTTTCCCCAGGACGCCTACAATCCCGGCCCGTCGGACGCGACCCCCTCGCACAAACGGAGGCGCCCGTGACCACAGGAACCAAGCAGGAGCTGCTGCCCCAGGCGCGCGCCCTCTACGCTGAGGGACTGCCGAAGGGCGTCATCGCGGAGGCGCTGGACGTCTCCCCCCGGACGGTGCGCCGCTGGGCGAGGCAGGACCGGGAGGCAGGCCGCCCCTGGCGGCGCGATGCGGAGAACCCGACCCGGCCCCACGCCGCGCGAAGGTCCGCCTGCCCCGCCGAACTCAGGGCCGACCTGGAGGGGCACCTGGCGGACCTGGTCGCCCTGCAAGGGACCGACCGGGACGACGGCAAGCTGGAGGACCGGATGCTGAAGGTTTGCCGGGTGCTGGACCACCTGCGGGCCGATGAGCACGACGTGGGCGCCCAGCTTCGCGGGCTGAAACGCTTCGCCGCGTGGTGCGTGCGCCACCTGCGGGAGCAGGACATGGCGCCGGTGCGCCGGGCCATCCGCCGCTTCCTGGACGAGCTGAAGGAGCAGCATTCGTGAACTGGTTCCAGATCGCCCTGTCCGCCCTGAGCGCCCTGTGCGGCGGGTTCATCGGCGGCTGGATGGTCGCCTTCCGGCTGGGCCGCTGGCGTCAGCGGGTGGAGGATCATCTGGAGAGCATCGAGGCCCGACTGCGCCGGGGGGACAGCGCCGTTGGCAGCGTGCCGGTGCTCGGTGCCCGGGTGGACCTGATCCTGGAGGAGCTGCGCTCGCTGAAGGCCGGGCTGCGCAGGGAGCGGCAGAACTTCGTGACCCACGAGGAATGCGACAGGAGGCACCACAGCGATGAACCGTGAGGACGTGGAGAAGCTGCTGGCGCGGGTGCGCGCCGAGCGCAACGAAGCCGAGGCAGAGGCCGGCCAAGCCGCCGAGAGCCTGGTCCGCCTGGCCAGCGGCATGACGCCGCTCGCCCGGGTGGACCCCGACCGGGTGCGCGCGGCGGCGGACACCTTCGCCGACGCCCTCGGCCGGCTGACGGCACTGGAGGAGTTCAGCGCGAAACTGAGAGGACTGCTGATGTGACGCCGCGGAACGCGCCACGGAGGGGAAGTCCCGACATGCCCACACAGAGCGGCTTCCGCCTCGGCGCGCTCCGCGGCCCTGAGCCAAGCCGAAGGGGACGCGCGTGAGCAACTGGTCCAGGAACTACGAGCAGCACCGGCTCGGAATCATCGAGCTGATCGAGCAGAGGGCGACGCCCTTCGAGCGCACGGGCGAGGAGGCCCGGCACGAGCGGAGGGGACTGCCCTTCCTGCCCTGGTGCCGCACCTACCTGCCGCACTACTTCGAGGCGCCCTTCGCCGACTTCCACAAGCGCATGATGCAGGCGGTGGGGGAGCCGGGCATGCCCACGTTCGTCTGCGCCTTCCGGGGCGCGGGCAAGAGCGTCCTGCTGACCCTGGCCCGGCCTCTCCATCGCGTGCTCACGGGACAGGCGCCCTACCTGATCTTCGGCAGCCAGGTGCAGAAACTGGCCGCCCAGAACATGGACTGCGTCAAGCTCGAGCTGGAGCACAACGCCCGCCTGCACGGCGACTACGGCGAGCCGGAGATCAGCGGCCCCAGCGACCGCTGGACGGTCTCGGTGCCCCACCGGCGCGGCGCGTGCCGGCTGGAGGCGTTCGGCATCGGGATGAGCCCCCGCGGTCGGCGCCACGGCGAGCACCGGCCCACAGAGTTCATCGGCGACGACCTGGAGGACGCCGAGCTTGCCCGCAACCCGGAGCGCGAACAGAACCTGTGGGACTGGCTGATGGACGAGGTGCTGCCCGCCCTGGAGCCGGACCGGGCCGTGTTCACCGTGCTGGGCACCATGTTCGGGCCGCAGTGCATGATGGCCCGGGCGCGGCAACTGGCCGGGCGGCGCGACGGGGCCGGCCGGCCGCTGGGGCGCGTGTTCCTGCAGAAGGCCACGGAGGAGGGGCACACAGTGTGGCCGGAGCGTTTCAGCGACGAGACGCTCGACCGCGTGCGCGCCACCATCGGCCTGCGCAACTGGCTGCGGAACTACGCGTTGAGCCCCGACGACCCCTCCCGTCCCTTCCGGCCCGACTGGCTGGGCACTTACCGGCCGGAGGAGGTGGACGTGCAGGAGCTGGACGTAGTGGTTTTCCTGGACCCCGCCGTCAGCAGCAGCGGCTGCCCGCGAGCACTGGTGGCCGTGGGCGCGGACCGACGACGGGGCACCCGCTACGTGCTCGACGCCTGGATCGAGACCGGCTCGCCGATGGAGATGATCGGGAAGCTGTTTGAGTTCGACGGGCGGTTCGCCCCCCGCGTGATCGGCATCGAGTCGAATGGCGGCTACGCGCTGATCCGTCCCCTGCTGCGGGAGGTGGAGGCCCGGCGGGGCCGACGCCTGCCGGCGCGCTACGTGAACCACAGCCGGCCGAAGGCGCTGCGCATCGAATCCCTCTGCGCCCCGTTCGAGCAAGGGCGGTGGCGCTTTCCCGCCTACCCATCCGCGGGTGTCAAGACGCTGCAGGAGCAGTTCCTCAGCTACCCCGACGGCTACGTGGACGGCCCCGACGCGGCGGCCGGCTGCGAGGAGCTGCTGCCCCAGCCCGGCGTCGGCCGGGACCGCAGGCGATACCGCAGCGTTGAACGACGCACCGATTACTCGTCCCTCTGACCGGGAATGACAATGGCACAACAACCGACTACCGAGACGCTGGCCGGCCCCACCCCTCACGGGGCGCGCGCCGTGGTGGGCCACGTGGACGTGGACACCTTGACCCCCCGCCGCATCAAGCGCATGTTGGTGGCGGCGGAGTCGGGCGACCTGTCCGCCCAGGCCGAGCTGTTCGA
>CAYFVS010000428.1:0-4514 GCA_964346565.1 uncultured candidatus Brocadiaceae bacterium
ACCTTCGACGGTCCTTCGGTTAGCGAGGGCGCCAGTCCCAACCCGTTCCTGGACTACCAACTGAACGTGACGTTCTCCCACGCGGGCAGCGGCACCAGTTACACGGTGCCGGGCTTCTACGCCGCGGACGGTGACGCCGCGGAGAGCGGCGCGACCAGCGGCAACAAGTGGCGCGTCCACTTCAGGCCGGACCAGACGGGCGTTTGGGACTACACGGCGTCGTTCCGCACGGGTACGGACGTGGCGATCAGCACCGATCCAGGCGCGGGCAGTCCGACGGACTTCGACGGTGCGTCCGGCGAGTTCAGCATTGGCCCGACGGACAAGACCGGCGTCGATTTCCGCGGCAAAGGCATGCTGCGCTACGTCAGCGGGCACTACCTGCAGTTCGCCGAGACGGGGGAGTACTTCCTGAAAGGCGGCGCGGACAGTCCGGAGAACTTCATGGCGTACTACGAGTTCGACCAGACCACCGCCACGCACTACTACTCGCCTCACTCCGGCGATTGGAGCAGCGGCGATCCCACGTGGCAGGGAACGAAGGGCAAGAACATAATCGGTGCCCTGAACTACCTGTCCAGCAAGGGGATGAACAGCGTCTACTTCCTGACGATGAACGTGACGGGCGACGGCGACGATGTCTGGCCGTGGACGGCGAAGAGCGAGCGGTACCGCTTCGACGTCTCGAAGCTGGCCCAGTGGGAGGTCGTCTTCTCGCACATGGACCAGAAGGGCCTCCAACTGCACGTCATCACCCAGGAGACCGAAAACGACCAGCTCCTGGACGGCGGGGCCCTCGGCACGCAGCGGAAGCTCTACTACCGCGAACTGATCGCGCGGTTCGGTCATCACCTGGCGGTCGTCTGGAACCTGGGTGAAGAGAACACGAACAGCGACCAGCAGCGGAAGGACTTCTGCACGTACATCCGGACGTTGGACCCGTACGAGCACCCAGTTGTCGTGCACACCTATCCGGGCTCCCAGGACAGCGTCTACACGCCTCTTCTGGGCTACCCGGATTTCGAGGGCCCGTCGCTGCAAATGGGCAGCACGGGTTCCGGCACGCACGGCGAGACGATCCAGTGGATCGACCAGTCGGCCGCGAACGGTCGCAAGTGGTTCGTCTGCCTTGATGAATTCGGCGGAGGAAGCGACGGTGTTCGCCCCGATTCGAACGACTACTGGCACGACAACGCCCGCAAGAACTGCCTGTGGGGGAACTTGATGGCCGGCGGCGCCGGCTGCGAGTGGTACTTCCCCTACCCGTACGCCCACAACGACCTCAACTGCGAGGACTGGCGCAGCCGCGACCATATGTGGGACCTGACCAGGTACGCGCTGGACTTCTTCCACAGCTACCTGGACTTCACGCAGATGGCCCACAACGATGGTCTTACGTCCGCCAGCGGCGACTACTGCCTGGCCAATCCGGGAGACACGTACGTCATTTATCTCCCGAACGGCGGAACGACAGACCTCAACCTGACCGGCGTGTCGGGGACGTTCGAGGTGAAGTGGTTCGATCCGCGCTACGGCGGCGCCCTGCAGGACGGAACGGTCACGTCCGTAACTGGCGGCAGCAACGTCAACATCGGCTACGCGCCGAACAGCACGAATTCGGATTGGACCTGTCTGGTCCGTCCGTCTGGAGGCTGACACGGGTGCCGGGGGCCGGGCGATCCGCCCGGCCTCCGGCCGGTAAGGTCCGGACACCTCAGTTGACGCGTCGTGCAGGCCCAGGTGCGCATTCTCTGGCCGAAGAGCCGGGAACGGACCGGGGTGCTGCCGGCGCGGGGCCGGACCGCCAACATGACGGCGTTATTGAGCTTTCGCGTGGACAGAAAGGGGGTGAGAAAGGGGACCTTGTCCGGGGGCAGTTGTCGTCGGCGTGCTTTCAGCGACGCATGAGTTCCGCTCTGAGGAGGGTGACAGCGATGTATAAGAGGATAACATCGGCCCTTTGCATACTCCTGTTGGTGGGCCTGGCCGCCTCTGCGGTGGCCAAGACCACGCCGGGCAGCATGGGGGTGAACGTGGGCTACGGTTCCCGGTTCCCCGGGACATTTGTTGACTTCCAGCAGCAGAACTACCGCTGGTACAAACTGCCTGATTGGACCAGCCTGACCTCGGCCGACGCGGACGCGCAGGGCTGGCCCACGTGTGACGCGTCACACCTGTGGGACTACCGACCTGTCAACGAGTGGGACGCCACCAACGGGATGGACGACCCCGAAGCCTACCGCTGGGACTTCGGCGGGACCTGGAACTGCTCGTTCAACGGCCAGGCGGACCTGGCTGCCTGGACCGGCGAAGGCTGGGTGGACACCATCGTGATCCAGAACAAGGTCTATGACTCGAACACGAACACGACTACGTTCGAGATGGTGATCCCCCACTGTGAAGGCCCGAACGACACCGACTACGGGCTGTTCGGGCTGGACTTCACCAACACCCGGCGGACGTCCGGCGATCCGGTAGGAAGCGGCATCACCAACTTCAAGATGATAACGCCCGGCTATGACCCGGGCACCAGTCAGCTCTTCACCACGGAGTGGCTCGACTGCATAGGGAGCGCCAGCTGGGTCACGTTGCGCTTCATGACTTTCACCGAAGCCAACAACGAGAACCTGACTTACCCGGACGCGACCACCTGGGACGAGCGGAAGATCCCCGGCTACCACGCCAGCCAGAGCAACATGAGCAGCACGTTGCCGGCCGTCTACCAGTGCGGGAGTTGGGAATACGTGGTCGAAGCGGCGAACCTGGCGGGCGTAGACCCGTGGATCAACGTCCCGGTCAGTGCCGACAGCAACTACGTGACGCAGCTCGCCACGCTGCTCAAGAACAACCTCGATGCGAGCCTCAACCTCTACGTCGAGAGCTCCAACGAGGTCTGGAACGGCGGCTTCCCGCAGTATGCCTGGAACGAGGCCCAGGCCAACGCCCTGGGAATCACGACGCAGGAGAACCACGCCCGGCGTACCGTCGAGCTGGCGCAGTTGTTCGAAAGCGTCTTCGGCGCCGGTTCCTTGAACGACCGGGTGCGCGTGGTGCTCTGCCACCACTCGCCGATGGTTGACTGGGACATGCCGGCGATGATGAACTACATCAGCACTAACTTCGGCACGCCCAGCAGCTTCATCTGGGCCATCGGCGAGCAGACGTACTTCGGCGATGACACCGCCACGAACGGCGAGAGTGTCCAGAGCATCCTGGCCGCGAGTGAGCAGAGCATCGACGACCAGGTGGGCATTCGCAAGGTCTGGAGGGCGACGGCCGACCGCTACGGCGTCCACTGGGTCTCCTACGAGGGCGGCCCGAGCGAGATGGGCGGCATCGGCGAGGTCACCAACGTCGGCAACCGCATCCTTGCCCACCGCGATCCGGGCATGGAGCCGATCTATGAGAAGAACTTCGACGAGGCGTGGGCGGCCCTGGGCGCCGACATCGGCTGTCAGTTTACCATGGACGGGGCCTACAGCCGCTACGGCTGCTGGGGACTGACCGACGATGTCTCACTGCCGGACCGCAACTGGAAGTTCAAGGCCGCCCGCGACGTGCTGGGCGACTCCACTTACAAGAACGGGACTAACTCCCCCGTCGCTGCCGACGACAGCTACAGCACGCCGCTCGGCACGGACCTGGTGGTCTCCGCTCCGGGCGTGCTCGGCAACGACACTGATGCAGATCCTGATGCCCTCACCGCGGTGGAGGTGAAGGCCCCAGAGAACGGCTCGCTGACTCTGAACAGCGACGGTTCGTTCAGCTACTCGCCCGACGCCGGGTTCGAGGGACTCGACTCCTTCGAGTACGCCCCCTACGACGGCACGCTTGAAGGCAATGACGGGACCGTGGAGATTCAGGTGACCGACGGCTACACGCCGAGCACCTGCCATGTGGCTGACCTGACGTTCTTCTGGCGCGACAACGGCAGCCTCTACGTGCCGTCGGCCGACGTGCTCATCGTGGACAACGGCAACATGCCGGTCGAAGGCGCCGATGTCCAGGTCAGCCTCAAGGACGGATGCATGACGCTGTGGGGTAAGACCGACGCCAGCGGCATGGCTTACATCCGTGCGCTCGGCGGCGAATGCCACGTGCGCTCTACCGGCCAGGCAGGCGACGCACAGGGATGCGTGGAAGACGTCGTGCATCCGACGCTCACCTATGACCCCGGCGCGAACGTGGAGACCTGCTGCGACCAATACGACAATTGCACGGGTCCCGGCGACACCACGCCTCCGGCAGCGCCGACCAACCTGACCGCCACCGCCGTTAGCTCCAGCCAGATTGACCTGGACTGGGACGACAACACGGAGCCCGACCTGGACAGCTACAACGTCTATCGGGACACCGTCCAGATCGCCACGGACGTCACCGTCAGCCAGTACAGCGACACGGGCCTTTCGCCCTCGACGCAGTACTGCTACACGGTGACGGCGGTGGATACGTCGGACAACGAGTCCGACCACTCCAACCAGGCGTGTGCCACCACGCAGGAAGGCGTCGAGCCG
>CAYFVS010000429.1:0-30988 GCA_964346565.1 uncultured candidatus Brocadiaceae bacterium
GCCCTTCGAGCTGTCCGGCGGTCAGCAGCAGCGCGTCGCCATCGCCCGCGCAATGGCCAACAGCCCCAGCATCATCCTGGCCGACGAGCCCACTGGCAACCTGGATCTGGCTACAGGCAAGGAGATCATCCAACTGCTGGACGAGATGAACAAGAAGCAGCAGGTCACCATCATCACCGCCACCCACGACATCAAGATGCTCAGCGCCTCCGACCGCATCGTGTGGATACGCGACGGCACGCTGGCCAAGATCGAGCGGCGCGAGAACGTGGACATCGAGGTTGGGGCCGTCGGCGGTGACGCCGAGGGCGGCGTCGAGGCCGCCCTCCGAGGGCGCTCTCCCGAACCGGAGGAGCCCGAGCAAGAAGGGGCTGAAGAGGCCGCGCAGGAGGACTGACCCCGATGTTGCCCCATGGCTTCTCGGTTGACGGCAGGACCGGCCGGGCAATGTGGCTTGCGTTGCTCTGCGCCGTGGCAGTGGCGATCGCGCCGGCATCTGCTGCCGGCGCCGAACCAGAACCCCCGGCCGTCGGCGCGCTGCTGGAGGACCTGCGCAGCGGCAGCGTGCTGCTGCACAGGGAGGCGGCCCGGGAGATCGAGGCAGCCGGCCCGGCCACGCTCAGCCGTCTGGCCCAGGCCGTCCGCGAGTCCGAACCGGAGCAGCGGGCCCAGGCCGCCGGAGGCCTGGCCGAACTCGGCGCCCGGGCGGTGCCCCTGCTGATTGAGCTTCTCGGGGACGATTCCGAGCTGGTGCGGCGGCGTGCGGCACAGGCTCTGGGAGAACTCGGGCCGGAGGCCCGCGGAGCGGGCCCTCAGTTGTTCGAGGCACTGAAGGACCCCCACGAGCGGGTGCGCGCCGCGGCCGCCGACGCCGTGGCGGCGGTCGCCGAGCCCGGGGAGGCCGCTTCGGCGCTGATCCCGCTTCTGAGTGACGCTTCCCCCGGCGTGCGCGCAGCGGCGGCGGGTGCCCTGCGGAAGGTTGCCGACCAGGCCGACGCGGCCGTCCCCCTCTTGGCCAGGCTGACGCAGGACAGGATCCCGTTCGTGCGCACGGCGGCCGCCCAGACGCTCGGCGCGATCGGTCCCGAGGCGGCTGGAGCCGTTCCGGCACTGGTGCGGCTGCTGGGCGAGCCCGGCATGGAATCCGCCCTTGCGCGCGCAAGCCTGGTGCAGATCGGCGAGGCGTCCGTGGCCCCACTGGTGGCTGCGCTACGGGCGCCGAGGCCCCGGGCGCGGTGGCTGGCCGCGCAGGCGCTGAGCCAGCTCGGTCAGCCGTCCGTGGCACCCCTCATGGAGTTGGCCGGGTCGGCACAGGCAACTGGCCGCGCGGCTGCCGTCTCTGCCCTGGCCATGATGGAGCCGCAGCCCGCCGAAGCCGAACCCGTCGTCCTGGACGCCCTGCGCACCGGCAGGCCGCCCGTCAGGGCAGCCGCAACCCTTTGGTATACCCACGCCGACGAGCCGAGCGAGGAGATGGAAGCGGCGCTCTTCGACGCCGCCCGCGGCGAGGACACACAGGTGGCTCGGGCAGCGCTGCGGGCACTGGCCGACGGCCGCGAGGCCAACGCCGAACTGCTCGGGCTGATCGAGGACGTGGCCAGCTCGCCGGATGAGGCGAAGCGCGCCTTCGCCGTCAGGATGCTGGGCTCGCTGGGGGAGGGTGCGGCACCGGCGATGCCGGCCCTGTTGCAGGGGCTGCAGGACGAGAGCGCCGACGTGCGCCGGGAGGCCATCAGAGCCCTGCGCCACGTCGGGCCGGAGGCAGCGGAGGCCGTGCCGCTGTTGACCGAGTTGCTTGGGAGCGAACTCGCCGGGGAGCGGCGCGAAGCGGCCGTGATGCTGGGCGTCTTGTGCATGCAACCGGAGCAGGCTGTCCCCGCGCTGGCCAAAGCCGCGGCTGACCAGGACGTCAACGTCCGCGTGGCGGCGCTGAACTCGATCGGCGAGTACGGGCAGGCGGCCGGCGAGGCGGTGCCGGCGGTTCTCGAAGCGCTGGAAGACGAGCAGACGCGGGTGAGAACGGCCGCCGCCGCTGCGCTGTCCCGGGTGCCGATGACCCAGGGCAAAGCCGCAGCGACGCTCGTCGCCCGGCTGGATGAGGAAACCGAACAGCCCGTCCTCAGGGCACTTGCCAGTGCCCTGGGCGAGGTCGGCCGGGGTTCGGACACGGCCATCGAAGCCCTGACCCGCACGCTCAACGCGGCCGAATCCCCCCGCGTGCGCGAAGCCGCGGCCCGGGCACTGGAGCGGATAGGGCCGGAGGCCAAAGCCCGGGCGCTGGATGAGCTGATAGAGGCCGCCTGCGCCGACCACGTCCTGCTCTGCGTGGCTGCGTGGCAGGCCCTGGCGCAGGTCGCGCCGGGCGAGGCCAGCGCCGTCGAGGCGCTCACCGACGGGCTGCATTCCGGGCCGGCGTCGCTGCGGCGTCGTGCGTGCGAGGCCATCGGCCGCATGGGACAGGACGCCGCCTCCGCTGTGCCGGCTCTGGTACGCGTCCTGGAGGAGGACCCTTCGGTGGACGTCCGGGCAGCCGCCGCGCGCAACCTGGCGCTGCTTGGGCCGGCTGCCGCCGAGGCTGTCCCCATACTGGAGAGGAACCGGAGCCTGGGTGTCCCCGAGCTGACCCGGGCGGCTGATCACGCACTGGAGAGCATCCGTCAGCAGTCAGGGCGGGGCGCCGGCTGCTAGAATATCTCCTGGAGCTGCGCGTCGGGGTAGTAGTGGAGCAGTATCTGTCGCCAGTCTCGGCCGGCTTCCGCCAGCCCGAAGGCTCCCCACTGGCACAGACCCACGCCGTGCCCGAAGCCGCGGCCCTCGAAGAGGAACGCCTCTCCATGTCGGCTCACCGTGAAGCGCGTGCTCTTCAGCTCTCTGCCTCCCACGGCCAGTCGGAACTGATTGGCGTTCATCCGTTTGCCCCTGTTGATGAGCACCTGCCGCGGGTAGCCGTAGGGCTCCGTCTCCAGCGGCCGGATGGATTGGACCGCTGCCACGCCCCAGTCTTCCAGCGCCCGCGCGATCCGCTCGGCGGGCAGCTCGGCCTGCCACCGATAGGCCGGGCTCCGGCGGCACCACTCGCACGCCACGCCCGCCAGCGGGGCGGTCAGCTCGTCGCCGAACACCTTGTCCACCGGTGCGGTGTGGCCACCGCAGGTGCTGTGGAAGTACGCACTGAACGGGCGCCCGGAGTAGGTCATCACGATGCCGCGCGTCAGCTCTACGGACAGGTCGGCCGCCCGGTTCTCCGCCTCGATGCCGCCATAGGCCATGTCCACCGTGGTCAGGTGGCCCTTCTGGGCGTGCGCGTGCAGCAGGTAAGTGCGCGCGGCGACCGCCTGGGCCATGAGCGCGTTCAGGGGCCAGTCGGCGTACATCTCGCTGCCGACAACGCTGGCCAGGTAAGTCTCCGGCGGCAGCACGTTCAACGTCTCGATCCCGGCTTCCGCCACGCGCGCGATGAGCTTGCCGCGGTAGCTGCGCCCCTGGAGCTGGAAGACGCCGGCAGCAGACTCGAACTCCGCCGACTGCACCCTCAACGGGCGCCCGTCCAGCGCCAGCTCGCCCTCCGCGACGGACAGCGCCCAGCGGCCGGTCCCGCTGGCCAGCAGTTGCCCGCCGGCCTCCACGTCTGCGAACCAGGTGCCGCCGTGGCGGCAGGCGACCTCGACTGCTCCTTCGGAAGCCAGCCGGATGCGGACGGCTTCCGGCATGTGGATCACCGGCGGGGCGGGCGGCAGAGCGGGCACAGCGGGGATGGGCCGGCGGGAGGTGCAGCAGGACAGCGACAGGGCCACCGCCCCGCCTGCGAGCGCCGCCACGGCCAGCACGACGCAGATCCGCTGCCCCACGCTCATGGCCGGCCACTCGTCGCGTTGGTGTGCGTCTGCTCGGCGCTGGTCCATGGGGTCAGCCGGCAACCGGGCCGGGGCCGTGGTAGATGTGCCGGGCAGTGTCCCGGTATCTCTCGCACTCGCTGAACACGCAGCCGCAGTAGCTTTGCAGGTAGAGGTTCATCTTCTGCGCCCGCCGATGGCTCTCCTCGGCCGCAGGGCGCCAGTCGCGATAGAGGAACTCCACGCCCGCCTCCTGCGCGCACCCCTCCCCGATGCGCCGGATCAGGTCATGGTCCTGGTGTCGGCTGGACAGCAACGTGGTGGTCATGGCCTCCATGCCCCTCTCGGCCGCCTCTCGCGCGGTTCGGCTAAGCCGCAGTCGGTAGCAGTCCGCACACCTGTCTTCGCGGCGCCAGTCAACGGACTCCAGGAACTCGCGCAGGCCGTAGTCCTCCACGTAAACAACCGGGATGGGCAGGCGCTCCTGGAGCACCTTCTGGGACTTCAGTCGGCGCCGGAACTCAATCAGCGGGTGCACGTTGGGATTGTAGAACAGGCCGGTCACCTCGTGCCCCTGCTCGCGCAGATCTTCATAGGGCATGATGGTGCACGGGGCGCAACAGACGTGGAGCAGTACGTTCATCGTCCCAGGCGGCCCCTGATTCACCACGGAGACACGGAGGACACGGAGAAAGGCAACGACGCAACAGGCTGCTAAGTCAGAACAGCCCTTCCTGCTCGTCTTTCTGATCGGGTTCCAGGCCGATGGCGCCGGCGCCCCTGTCGGTGATGACGCGGCCCCGGGCGGTTCTCTCCAGCAGGCCCTCGCGGATGAGGAATGGCTCGTAGACGTCGCGGATGGTGTTCTCCTCCTCACCGACGACCGCCGCGATGGTCTTCAGGCCAAGGGGGCGGCCGCCGTTGCGGGCCACGGCGCGCAGCACCTTCCGGTCCAGCTCGGACAGGCCCAGCCTGTCCACGCCCAGCCGGCGCAGGCCCTCCTCGGCCAGTTCCTGCGTAATCCGGTCGCTGCCGTCGGCCTGGGCCACGTCCCGCACGCGGCGCAGCAGCCGGTTGGCCACGCGGGGGGTGCCGCGTGAGCGGGCGCCGATCAGCTCGGCCGCCTCCGGCTCGATGGCGATCTCCAGGATGGCGGCGCTGTTGCGGACGATCTCCGCCAGCTCCTCGGTGGTGTAGAACTCGAGCCGCTCCATGATCTGGAACCGGCTGCGCAGGGGCGGGGTCAACAGGCCTTCACGCGTGGTGGCGCCGATCAGGGTGAACGGCCGCAGGTCCATCTTGATTGAGCGCCCGTGGGGGCCGGGGTCAATGATGATGGTGATGAAGTAGTCCTCCATCGCGCTGTAGAGGTACTCCTCGACCCGCACGTCCAGGCGATGGATCTCGTCAATGAACAGCACATCGCCCCGGTTCAGGTTCGTCAGCAGGCCCACCAGGTCGCGCGGCCGGCTGAGGGCGGGGCCGCTGGTGGCGCGGATGTCCACGCCCAGCTCATTGGCGATGATGTAGGCCAGTGTGGTCTTGCCCAGGCCGGGCAGTCCGCTGAACAGGATGTGGTCCAGCGGTTCGTTGCGCAGCCTTGCCCCTTCGATCCAGGTCTTCAGGTTGCGCATCGTGTCGGGGCGGCCGACGAACTCGTCGAACCTCTGCGGGCGCAGGATGCTCTCGAAGCTGCGCTCGTCCTCCTGGGGGAGGCCGGAGTAGATGCTCTCCTCGTTCATGCTCGCGCCCGGTCCCTCAGTGGCTCGGTACCACGTTGACCTACGACTGCCCGGACAGGGCTTCCTGCACCAGGCTCTGGTGATCCGCGTCGGCTCCGAGGGTCTCTCGCGCGGCCAGCACGGCCCGCTCGGCCCTGGCTCGTGGCTCGCCCAGGGTGACCAGGGCCTGGATGGCGTCCTCGGTGGCCTGGTCCAGCGCGGACGGCGCTGCCTCGACGGCCAGCCCCTTGACCGGCTCCTGAAGCTCCAGCACGAGCCGCTGGGCCGTCTTCGCGCCGATGCCCTTGATGAGGGTCTTCAGGGAATCGGCATCCTCATCCAGGATGAACCGCTTGAACTGGGCTACGGTGCAACTGCTCAGCACGCGCAACGCCACCGCGGGGCCCACGTGGCTGACAGGCAGCAACATGCGAAAAAGCTGCCGCTCCTGCGGGGATGCGAAACCGTAGAGGGACAGCTGGTCCTCCCGCACGTGCAGGTGCGTCAGCAGCCGGCACTGGGTGCCCTCCTTCGGCAGCGCGTCGTAGGTACTGAGCGGAACCTGCAGTCGGAAGGCCACCCCCCCGACGGTCAAGACGACGGCATCCGGCGTGCTGCGCGCGAGTTCGCCCTGGAGGAATTCGATCATCCGGCCTATTCAGTGCTAAGCGAGAGGCCGAGCTTCGCCAGTTCGGTCTCGATCTCTTCCAGGCTGGTCTCGCCGAAGTTTGGGCACTCCAGCAACTGGTCGCCGGTCATCTGCACCAGTTGTCCCACGGTCTTGATGCCCAGCCGTTTCATGCAGCGTCGGCTGCGGGTGGACAGCGCCATTTCCTCGACCGACATCTCGAGGACGCCCTCCTCGACGGCCTCCGCCTGAGGGGCCTTGCCGATCAGGGCTCCGCTCTGCTCCCCCAACTCCAGGTCGTACTTGCTGAGCAGTTGCTCAATCTCGCCCAGGCTGGTGTCGCCGAAGTTCCGCTCGCTGAGCAACTGCTCCGGGGTGACCCTGGTCAGCCCGCCCAGAGTGTGGATCTCCATCCGGTCGAGTGCGCTGCGGCTGCGGGCGCTCAGCTCGAAGTTACTCACCGGCAGATCGAAGACCTCCTCCAGCCGGCGCAGGCGCCGCGTCTTGCTCATGTCGATGTACATGTTCAGGCTGGACTCGGCGTCTCTCAGGTAGAGCCGGGCCTGTTTGTGGTGAGGATCTATGGCCAGGACGCGTTTGTAGCAGTCAATGGCCTCCTCGTACTCCCCATGGTCTTCGCACAGGATGCCCAGGTTTATGAGGGCGCCGACGAAGGTGGGTCGCAGGTTCACGCACCGGCGGTAGAGTTCCATCGCACGCTCGTCGTCGCCGTTAAGGTCGCAGTTCAGGGCCAGGCGGAACAGGGCACGTGCGTGCTCCGGGTCCAGCTCGACGGCCGCTTCGTAGTGCTCCAGGGCCTCCGCGTAGTTGCCCTGGGCCTCGGCCACGCGCCCCCGTGCGTACTCCACGTCCGCGGACTCCTCCGCGTCCTCGTAGCTGCTGAGCGCCTCGTCGGCATCCTCCTCGCGGTGCAGGCGACAGAGGGTCTCGATGATGGGGATCTCCGTTCCGATGTCCTGCTTGTCCTCCCGCCCCCGCTCAAGCATCTCAAGGGCCTCCTCGTAGCGCTTCAACCTGATGTAGGCCCGGCCCAGGTAGTGCGCGGCGGTCTTGCGCGTGCGCACCTGCTCCAGGTGCTCCACAGCCGCCTCGAACTGCCCCATGGCGAAGTGCAAGACGCCCGCTTTCTCGGCGAGATCACGTTCCTCGTCGCCGGATGCCTTCTCGAGGTCCGACTCGAGCTGGCGCAGCAGCTTGTGGGTGCGGTCAACGCTGGTGTAGCTGTCGTAGATGTGCCGCACCAGCAGGTCGTAGTTGCCCCGGTCTATGGGGCCGGCCAGCAGGTCCTCCAGCGCGTTGCTCGGAGACGTGGTTGACATAAGCTGTTGCTTTAGTGAGAGTTAGGAGCAGTGCGGAAGACATCGGGGATAAGCACGCGGAAACCGCGCCAGGGGCGATACCCTAACAGAAAGTTTGACCGGTGTCAAGCTATCTGCTATCCTGCCGACCGTCCGCTGCCCCGAGCCACAGGTAGCCCTCTGGCCGGCGGCGGCCGAATAAGCAGCGAAGGGAAGCCCTGTGCGCGACGTGCAGCTTACCGACGCGATTGTCATCGGAGAGGGGCATCCTCTGCTCGTAGTGGCCGGACCGTGCGCGATTGAGGGGCGCGACCTGTGCCTGGAGGTCGCAGAGCAGGTGCGCGACATCTGCGCCGGACTGGGGTTGCCCTACGTGTTCAAGTCCTCCTTCGACAAGGCCAACCGCACAAGCATAGGCTCGTTCCGCGGGCCCGGGCTGGAGGAGGGTCTCCAGGTGCTGGCGGCGGTGCGGCAGGAGGTCGGCGTGCCCGTGTTGACCGATGTCCACCTGCCGGAGCAAGCCGAGCCTGTCGCCGAAGTCGTGGACGTATTGCAGATACCGGCCTTCTTGTGCCGCCAGACGGACCTGCTGCTGGCGGCCGGACGTTCGGGCTTGCCGGTCAACATAAAGAAGGGCCAGTTCATGGCGCCCGAGGACATGGGCCGAGCCGCCGAGAAGGTCAACTCCACCGGCAACCGGCGCGTGGTGCTGTGCGAGCGGGGGACCTGCTTCGGCTACCACGACCTGGTAGTGGACATGCGCTCGATCGTGCGCATGCAGGGGCTGGGGCGGCCTGTCCTGTTCGATGCCACCCATTCGGCCCAGAGGCCGGCGGGGCGGGGTGCCTCCAGCGGGGGGGACCGTTCCGTCGTGCCCGCCCTGGCAGCCGCCGCCGTGGCCGCCGGCGCCGACGGCGTGTTCATCGAGACGCATCCGGATCCGGAGTCCGCCCTCAGCGACAAGGCCACCATGGTGCCCACCGACCAGATGAAGCCCCTGCTGGGCAGGCTGCGGGAACTGGCCGCCGTCGTCGGGAGGGGATGAATGCCCGGGACAGGCATCTTCGGCGGCAGCTTCAACCCCGTGCACGTGGCGCACCTGATAGTGGCCGAAAGGGTGCGCGAGGTCCGCGGGCTGGAGCGCGTCCTGTTCGTGCCCGCCGCCCGGTCCCCGCACAAGCCCCGGGCGCCCCTGGCCCCGGCCCAAGACCGGCTGCGTATGCTCGAACTGTGCCTTGAGGGCAATGATGCCTTTGCGGTGGAGTCCCTCGAGCTGGAGCGCGAGGAGCCGTCGTACACGCTGGTGACCGTGCGTGAGCTGCGCCGGCGGGGCACCCGGGACCCCGTGCTGCTCATGGGGGCGGACAGCATACTGGACCTGCCGAACTGGTGGCACGCGGAGGAGCTTGCCCGCGAGGTGCCGATTGTGGGCTTCTGCCGTCCGGGCTACGACCTGGAGGGCGGCTGGGAGGAACTGACGGACCGGTTCGGCGCCGATTGGGCGGAGGCCGTCCGCCGGAGCATGGTCGAGGTGCCCCTGATGCAGGTTTCCGCCACGGACATCCGGCGGCGGCTGCGGGAGGGGCGGTCGGTGCGCTACATGGTGCCGGAGGGCGTGCTGGCCTACATCGAGGAGCGGGGCCTCTACCGTTAGGGGTCCTCTTCGTCCTCGTCTTCCAGTTCCTCTCCCTCCATCAGTTCCTGCGCGCGCCGCCACAGCTGCTGCTTGCGCGCTCGGCGGCTGGGGCGGCGTTTCAGCCGGGCTATCTGCTCGGAGGGCTGCTCGACGTCGGTGCTGCGGGGCACCTCGGGCGTTTCCAGAGTCTCGACGATCCGTACGTAGCTATCGTAGCGACTCGCCGGCAGTTCGCCGCGTTCGACGGCGGCCTTCACCGCGCAATCCGGCTCGTGCAGGTGCGTGCAGTCGGGCAGTCTGCAGTCGCTGGCCAGCTCCCAGATGCGGGGGAAGAACTGCTGGACTTCGACCTCCTCGATCTCCCACAGGGTGAACTCCCGGATGCCCGGCGTGTCCACCACGTAGCCGCCGAACTCCAGCCGCAGCAGCGAGACGCTGCTGGTGGTGTGGCGGCCTTTGGTGCTCACCGGGGCCGTGCGCAGCTCCATGCCGGGCTGGACGGCGTTTATCAGCGCTGACTTGCCCACGCCGCTGTGGCCGGCCAGCACGGTGCTCCTGTCGCACAACACGTCCTGCAGTTCGTCCACTCCCTCTCCGGTCTTCGCGCTGGTCAGCAGCACGGTGTAGTCCATCTCGCGGTACAGCTCGGCCGCCTGTAGATGCTCGGTGCTGCCGTCGGCGAGGTCGGTCTTATTGATGCAGATGATGGGCAGCAGCCCACCCGCCTCCCCGGCGATGATGTAGCGGTCAATGATGCCCAACGTCAGGGGCGGCTGCCGGACGGAGGCCACGATGAGCAACTGGTCCACGTTGGCGACGATGACGTGCTCGATGCGGGGGTCGCGAGGCGAACGCCGGGACAGCTTCGTGCGACGGGGAAGTATCTCGACCACGACGCCCTCGCCCTCGTCGGTCTGCCGGAACAGCACCCGGTCGCCAACCGCCAGGGGCTTCGACTGGCCGCTGTCCCGCTCCACGAGGCGACCGCGCGCCGTGCACTCGTAGGACCGGTCGCCCGCGTCCACCTCGCAGATAGTGGAGCGGATGCGCGTGACCCGTCCTTCGATGGTTTCGCTCAGGCGCTCCGTGTCGTCTGCCTCGCCAGTTGAGTGAACAGGTTGTCGAGCGTAAGCCGGCGGTTGGCGTTGCCGTCTATCTTCTCGATAGCCTCCAGGGCCATCTCGGCTCGGGCCAGGGAGTCGTGCACGGCGGATCCGGCGACGGTCAGGTCGCGGTAGTAAAGGGCCACGCACTCGATTAGCTCCTGCAGGATCTCGCGGGCCTCCCCTGCCGAGCCGGAGCCGCTTGCGGCGGCCGCGTCGAGCCAGGCGCTCAGCTCGAAGTTGTCCGCCACGGTCAGATTGCTCAGGCGCTCGGCGAGCTGGTCGTTGAACAGGTGGAGTTCCATCCGACGGAAGCGCGCCGCCGCGCCCGGGCTGCCGCCGCTGCGGCGGGCCAGCCACTCGGCCTGGTCCGGCTCGACACCGTCCGCCCGCAGGCCCTCGGCGACTGCGTCAGCGGGCAGGCTGGCGAACCGCACCAGCCGGCAGCGGCTGACGACGGTCTGCGGAATCTCCCGCACGGAGGCGGCCAGCAGGATGAGCAGGCAGTTGCCCGGCGGTTCCTCCAGCGTCTTCAGGAAGGCGTTCGCCGCCTCCAGGCTGAGCCGCTCCGTCTGGCGGACGAGCACCACCCGGCGGGGACCGAGCACGGGCTTGAGGGCGGCCCGGTGCTGCGCGTCGCGAATCTGGCCGATGGAGATGAGCCGGCGGTTCTCACGCACGGCGATGGGGAAGAAGTCCGGGTGGGTCCCCCGCGCCATCTGCCCGCAGCTCGCGCAGCAGCCGCAGTAGTCGGCCGGTCCGGGCGGCTCCAGGCACACGGCGACGCGGGCCAGCTCGTGGGCGGTGCGCGCCCGTCCGGTGCCGTCCGGCCCCAGGAACAGCAGCGCGTGGGGCATGCGGCCGCTCGACAGCACAGCCCGCAGGATGCGCACTGCGTCGTCCTGGTGAGGGATGTTCTCGAACGCCATCTACTGGCGGCTATTCCTCCAGAGTGGCCATTGTCTGCCCGACGGCAACCTTCTCGCCTTCTTTCACAAGGATGGAACTCAGGACGCCGCTTGCGGGAGCGGGGACGGTGAAGGCGGCCTTGTCGGTGACCATCTCCACTATATCCTGGCCCTCTTCCACGTGCTCACCCTCTTCGGCGTACCAGAAGGAGACCTCGGCCTCGTCCGGCGCATCGTCTCCCATCGGGGGCAGCTTCACTTCTGTGCTCATCTGTCCTCCTCGCGGGATTGGTGTCGTGCTTTGCTCAGCAGTCGCTGCGCCGTCTCGGCGGCCCCGTGGCTGCTGCGCACAAAGGGGCCGCTGACCGCGGCGTCGAAGCCCATCTTCAGCGCCTCTTCCCGCAATGCGCAGAACTGGTCCGGGGGCACGTACTCTACCACCGGGTGGTGCTCTGCCGAGGGCGCCAGGTACTGCCCTATGGTGACCGCCCGGCAACCGCTGCGCAGCAGGTCGCGCAGCACGGCGCGCACTTCTTCGATGCTCTCGCCCAGCCCCAGCATCAGGCCGCTCTTGACCACCGGGACCGACCCATGCCCCGCGGCAGATGCCAGCACGCGGAGGCTCCGCCCGTAATCCGCCTGCGGGCGCACCTCGGGGTAAAGGCGCGGCACGGTCTCGACGTTATGATTGAACACCTCGGGTCCCGCGTCAAGGACGCGCGCCAGGGCCCCGACATCGCCGCCGAAGTCCGGGGTCAGCACTTCCACCGTCGCATCGGCGCGCCTGTGCAGGGCGCGGACGGTGGCGGCGAACTGGGCGCTGCCGCCGTCGGCCAGGTCGTCCCGCGTGACGCTGGTGACCACAACGTGGCGCAGGCCCAGGCGCCGCGCCGCCTCCGCCACACGCTCCGGCTCGTCCGCCTCGGGCGGCGCGGGGGAGCCGCCGGCTACCGCGCAGAAGCGGCAGTTCCGCGTGCACACAGTCCCCAGGATCATGAACGTGGCCGTTCCGCTGGCGTAGCACTCGCCCCGGTTGGGGCAGTGCGCCTCCCGACAGACCGTATTCAGGCCCAGCTCCGCGAGGGCGGCCCGGACCGGCTCCGTCCGCTCGGCCGGAGGCAGCCGCTTCTTCAGCCACGGCGGCAGTGTGCGGGCACGGCTCATACGCTCGTCAGCTCCCCGTCCAGCACGGTGCGCGCTTGCAGGCCGAAGTCCTCGGCGAACATCGCAGAGGCCCGCCGAGCCACCTCCTCCAGGGGCGGCGCATGGCCCAGCTCACGCTCGATGGAAGTCATCTCCACGCCGTCCAGCCCGCAGGGCACTATCAGGTCGAAGTCCGACAGGTCGGTCGAGACGTTCAGCGCGACGCCGTGGTAGGTGACCCACCGCCGGCAGGCGATGCCGATGGAAGCTACCTTGCGGTCTTCGACCCACACGCCCGTCTGCGGCCCACGCGCGTCGGCATCTACGCCGTAGCTTCGGCACAGGCGCACGAGCCACCCCTCCAGGTCGCGCAGGTAGCGGTGCAGGTCGCGCCCCCGCCCGGCCAGGTGCACGATGGGATAGGCGACGAGCTGTCCGGGGCCGTGGTAGGTGATGCGCCCTCCGCGGCTGCACTCGACCAGCGAAATGTCGCGCCGTGCCAGCTCCTGCCGTCCAACCCGCAGGTCGCCCTCGTCTCCGGAGCGCCCGATGGTGATCACCGGCGGATGCTCGACCAGTATCAGGCATTGGCTCTGTCCGCCGGCCCGGACGCACTCATCGCGGAGCCGGAGCTGCATCCGCAGGGCCTCCTCGTAGGCCATGCGGCGCAGCCCGAGGATGGTCAGCTCAGCCGGCTTCTCCGCTGTCATATGGGTCTCACCCGCGCCAGTTGATGGGCAGGCCGATGATGCCCTCGGCGGCCTCGCGCAGGGATTCGGGCAGCGTGGGGTGGGCGTGGATGGTCTCGGCCAGCTCCCGGGCCGTGCACTCGATCCGCAGCGCGACGCACGCCTCTCCCAGCAGCGAGCTGGCCTCGGCGGCGCAGATGTGCACCCCCAGCAGTTGGCCCGTCTCCTCCCGCGCGATCATCTTCACGAAACCGCCCGTCTCGCCCACCACGTGCGCCTTGCCCAGCGCCCTGAAGGGGAACTTCACCACGACGACCTGTTCCCCTTGCTCGGCGGCCTCCTCCCGGGTCAGGCCGACGGTGGCTATCTCAGGGAACACGAACACGCAGGCCGGAAGGACGCTGTAGTCCATGGCCGCGCTCAGGCTGCCGGTGGCGTGGGCGGCGGCCACCAGCCCTTCCTGGCTGGCAACGTGGGCCAGCAGGGGGCCGCCGGTCACGTCGCCGACGGCGTAGATGCTTGGCTGGTTGGTCTGCATGTGCTCGTTCACGGGTATCTGGCCGTTCTCGCCGGTCTCCAGGCCGGCGTTCTCCAGCGCCAGCCCGCCGGCGTCAGGGCGCCTTCCCACGCAGACCAGGCACTTCTCGGCCGTCACGGTCTCGCCGCCTGACAGCCGGACTTGCACGCCGCCGCCGGCCCTCTCCACGCCTTCCAGCGTGGTGCCGGTGTGGATGGCGACATCCATCTTACGCAGGCTTCTGGTCAACTCGCGGGCGCAGTCCGGCTCGATGCCCGGCAGCAGCCGGTCCATCATCTCCACCAGGGTCACTTCGGCGCCGAAGGCGGCGTAGATGCTTGCGAACTCGCAGCCGATGTAGCCCCCGCCGACCACGACGATGGATTCGGGCACATGCTCGGCGTTGACGGCGTCGGAGCTGTCCCAGACGCCGTCGGCGTCGAACGGCGCGGCCTCAAGCTCGACCGAGGACGAGCCGGTGGCCACGATGACCTTGTCGGCGCTCAGCTCGCGCTCGCCATCGTCAGCCCGGCATTCGAGGGTATGGGGGTCCGCGAAGGACGCCGTCGCTCGGATCAGCTCCACGTCGTTGGCGGATAGCAGGCTTTGGATGCCCTTGCGGAGTGTGGCGGTCACCTCGTCTCGCCGGGAGGCAAGCCGCGCGAAGTCGAAGTCCACCCGTGCCGGCTTCAGGCCCAGCGTCTCGGCCTCCCGGAGCCGGAGCAACATGCGCGCGCTGTGCCAGATGACCTTCGTGGGGATGCAGCCCACGTTCGTGCAGACTCCGCCCAGGGGTCCCTTCTCGATGACGCAGGCGCTTGCGCCGAGCTGCGCCGCACGGATGGCGGCTACGTAGCCGCCCGGCCCGGCGCCGATGACCGCCACGTCGTAGTCGTAATCCGTGCCCATGGATGCTCCCTATCAGAGAGGGTACTCCACCTGGCGCGCCCCCGTCCTCACCTGTCCGATTCTACCGCATGGTGCACCAGGACGAAAGGCACCCGACTGTCCGGATGCTGTCAAGGGTGGGTCCAACTGCGCTGTGCGCAGTCGCTCAGTCCGGCTGGCCGGGGAACAGGCAGCCGGGGTTGTCGCGGACAACAACCCCGTCCAGGTGGCCTCCCAGGTCGACCATCAGCCTCTCCAGCGCGCCGTTCTGCAGCGAGTTCCCACGGATGACGCTCTGATCGAGCCGCCCGTAGACGATGCCGTAGCGGGGCGACCACTCGCCGCGGCGACCGTCGTCGCGTCCGGCCTGAAGCGTGTTGCCGATGAACGTCATGCCGCGTACGTGGTCGAGCCGGACCTGGCAGCTCTCGTAGCCGTCCGGGTCGGCCCAGTCGGGCTTGCCGCTGCGCCAGATGAGGTTGCCCGTGATGGCGAAGGTCTCGTTGCGGTGGTCGTCCTCGCCGGGCAGAAGCGCCAGGCCGGGACCGCCCGAACGGTCCACGTAGTTGCCGGTGATGTTGTAGCGCGCGCCCCCGTGGATGACGATACCGCCCGCGCGGTTCCACTCCACGCGGTTGCCGGTCATCGTGATCGAGGCGCTGATGTCGTAGGCGCCGAAGCCGGCGCCGCGGTTGCCGCTGAACCAGTTGTCCAGGATGAAGCCGTCCCACCCGTGCAGCCAGAGCCCGCACCCGCCGTTGTGCGCGACCATGCAGTGTCGCACGGTGAAGAGCCAGACGACGCCGAGCCGAATGCCGTCGCCGCTGAAGCCGGCGATCCGGCAGTTCTCGACGTGCAGGGTGTCCTCTTCGCTGCCGGCCCGGGGTTGGTCGAGCAGTATGCCGTGGACGCACTCGCCAAGGCGGCCGCCGTCCAGGCAAAGGCCGTCAACGCGTGCGCCGATGGCCCCCGTCACGTCAAGCAGGCACCGGGCCTGGTCGTCGGCCAGGCGCAGCACAGCCCCGCCGAAGTTGCGGTAGCTCCACACCGGATGTGCGGTGAGCCCAACGTGGCTCGGCACTTTGAGGGTCGAGCAGAGATAGGTGCCCGGCCCGAAGGCAACGGTCCCGCGCACGTGCGCGGCGGCGTCGAGCGCGTGCTGGACCGCTGCCGTGTCGTCGGCCTCGCCGTCGCCGACAGCACCGAAGGCCCTGGCACTGAGTTCGGGTGTAGCCATGGACGGCCTCCCGGAAAGGAGAACCACACCGATTGCTCCCGCCTGCGGCGGCCACTCAGCGTGCCGGCTGGTTCGTCCCTCATCCCATGCCGTGTTCTGCCGGGCCGAGGGCAGGGACGACCCGGAAGACTCAGTCGGCCGGCTGGTGCGCCTCCGGCCGGTAGAACACCTGGCTGACGGAGCGGTTGTAGTGGATGCGGTTGATGGTGCGCGCCAGCGCCTCGGAGAGGCACTTGACCGTGATGAACGGCAGCTCCAGGAACTCGGGGGTCTGGGGAATGCTGTTGGTGACGATCAGCTCCTCCAGTCCGTAATCCTCGTGCAGCTCGACCAGTCGGTCGCGGGCGGCCTCCAGGCACAGGTTGTGCGAGACGCCCGCGTAGAACCTGCTGATGTCGGTCTCGCGGGCCAGTTTCGTGACCACCGCATGGATCGTGCCTCCGCCGCTGATCATGTCGTCCAGCAGGATGGCCGTGGCCTTGCCCTCGAAGTCACCGATGATCTCGGAGACCTCGCTGATCTCCGGCTCGGGCCGGTACTTGCTGGCGATGGCGCACTTCAGGTTCAGGGCACGGCCGAAGTGTGTGACGAACTTCGAAGCGCCCACGTCCGGAGCGACCACTATCACGTCGTTGCGCCCTTCGAACTCCCGGAAGGTCTCGATGAACATGGTCAGCGGTTCGAGCATGCTGCTGGGCGTGGGGGCGTAGAAGCCGCGTATCTGGCCGCAATGGGGATCCCAGGAGACCAGCCGGTCAATACCGGCCTCTATGCTAAGGTCGGCCATGAGCTTGGCCGTGGTCGGTTCGCGCTGGAACTTGGTGGGCTTGTCCTGGCGCCCGTAGGCCAGATACGGCACCACGCCGGTGACATGGCTGGCCCCGTGCTCGCGGAACGTCCTCGTCCCGATCAGGAACGCCATGTAGTTCTGATCAATGGTCAGCTTGCCCGTGGGGTCCAGCAGACACTGCAAGAGGAACACGTCGTAGCCCCCCACGTGCTGCTCCAGTCGCACGCCCGTCTCCGTGTCGGAGAAGCGCATGTCTATGTCTGCCAGGTGCAGCACTTCGTCCTCGCTGTCCGACTCCTGCAGCAGCGTGCGATAGCGCTCGACGACACGCTCGGTCAGCTGCCGGGCCGAGGCGCATCCGGCGATAAGCAGTCGCCCGCGGCTGGACTCCATCCGCTGGGCTTGCTCCCTGGCGAACATCTCCGGCGTGAAGAACGCATTTCGCTCTCTGTTCGACGCGTTGCTCATCCTGGTGTGTCTCCCGCAAGGGGTCCGGGGCACAGACATAGCGATTCTATCACGCTGTCAAACCGGGGCTCTCACCCGCCCGAGCGCAGCTCCAGGCGACTCAACTCGTGCCCTTCGATTTCCGCCCGCGCGTAGCCCCCGTGGCGCGCGGGGCCGGGGTTCGCCAGCCGCGTGCGCCCGATGTAGTCGGTGTCCCTGCTCTCGTGGATGGGGCCGCTGAAGCAGACCAGCGGCTTGTGCTCCTCGATGAACCGGCGAACCGACCGGCTGCCCACGTGCCGGCCGCTGCGCACCCGGTCCACGGCCGTGTCCACGGGCGGTTGATGGCTGACCAGCACCCACGGCAGGTCGGGGTCCAGCCCCTCCGCCGCCCGCCCCAGCAGCTGCGCCAGCTCGTCTTCACTGAACTCGTTCGGCGTGTCGGCCGGGCATGGCAGGGAGCCGCCCAGGCCGAGGAAGGCGATGCCCTCGCGCACCTCGTGGCGCGCGTGTATGCCAACGCCCCGCTCCGCCAGGTACTGCTCCACGTCGGGACGGTCGCAGTTGCCCGCCACGGCCAGGACCTCCTGGTTCAGCTCCAGGACCGTCTCCAGGATTGGGGCGGCCTCCCGCCGGCCGCCGAACTGGGTCAGGTCGCCGCACACAAGCACCAGGTCGGCCGCCGAGATCGGCTCGGCCAGTGCGGAAACCGGCTCCGCGCTGCCATGCAGGTCGGTCAGTGCGACGATGCGCATCGGGCGGACCTCGCGCTCACGCAAGAGAGTGCCGGCATTTTAGGGCAGGGGGTCCGCTCGGGCAACTTCGGCATGGCGGGCCGCTTGTCGGCTCACCTGCCGACCAGGTATCCGCCGTCCAGCCCCGCCAGCCGCTCGGCGTGCTCCCCGCGGCCGGTCTCGCGCAGGTGCCGGCAATAATCCTCCACGCGGTCGCGGGTATGGTATGGGCCGCCCTCCCGGAGCACTATCTGCAAGGGGTCCACGCCGGCGGGCGAGTGGGCCATCATGTCGGCGTGCCAGCGTTCGATGACGGCCAGCCCGCGCTCGGCCACCTCGGGACGTTCCTCGGCCAGGTCGTTCAGTTCGTGGGGGTCCTCTTCCAGGTTGAACACCATGACCGGGGGGAAGTCCTTCATCCCCGTATGGTAGGTGCGCACCACCAACCACGGGCCGAAGCGCGCGCTGCGCTGGCAGCTCCAGACACACTGGCCGACCACCAGGTGGTCCCGGCCGCCGGGCTCGCCCCGCAGGGCGGGGGCGAAGCTGCGTCCGAGCCAGCGGGGCTCGGGCTCGCCGCCGGTCAGCTCCGTCAGCGTGGGGGGCAGGTCGTAGTTGTAGTGCAGGGCGTCGTCCACCCGCCCTCCCTCCACGCCGGGCCAGCGCACGACCAGAGGCACGCGGTTGGTGATGTGGTCGGCGGTCTGGTGGTCGCCGTAGACGTTCAGCTCGCCCTGGTTTTCCCCATGGTCGCTGCTGACGATGATGGCGGTGTCGTCCAGCACGCCCCTCTCTTCGAGCAGGTCGAGTATCCGGCCCAGGTAGTCGTCGGCGTAGCGTATGCCCACGTCGTAGCCGTTTATCCAGCGGCGGTAATCGTCCAGGTTGCGGATCTCCCCCGGCGCGCGGGGCCGGTCCTCCCCGGCGGAGAAGCCGCACAGGTCCCGCGCGGAATGGGGTCCGAAGCCGCGGCGATGCTCCTGGATTTGCTCCTCGGTGATCCAGCCGGCCAGCGGTTCGTCCTTGAAGGGGAACCCGTACTCTTCCGGCGTGCGATAGGTGGTGTGAGGGTCCCAGACGTTGACGTGCAGGAACCAGTCGTCCTTCTCGCCATGGCGGCGGAGCCAGTCCAGGGCGATGGGCACGACTTCGTCCGCCCGCTCGTTGCCGCCTTTGCCGGGATTGTGTATCTCGCGCCATCCGTAGTAGTGCCACCAGGCGCTGTGGCGCTCTGCAAAGGGGCTCACGCTCACCGGATAGAACCCCGCGTGGCGCATGGCCATCGTCCAGGAGTTCCAGTTCCACCGGAAGGGGCGGTCCCTGCCGTCGCAGAACCGCTCGGCGGCCTCGCCGCCGTGGTTCACGATGCCGGTGGTGATGCCGGGGCGGCCCAGCCACAGCGCCGCCCGGCTGGGCAGGCACGGCGCGTCGCTGGCGTAGTAGTTGGTGAAGAGCGTCCCCTGTCGAGCAAGCAGGTCTATGTTGGGCGAGGTATCCCGTGGGTAACCGTAGCAGCCCAGGTGGTCCGGACGGAGCGTGTCAATGTCGTAGTACAGGATGCGCATGGCCAGTGGCGTCTCCCTGGGGGTCGAAAAGCGGCGGAGCATTCTACGGGTGCATGCGCGCGCTGTCAAAGCCGCTCAACGTCTCTGCGCCTCCAGTCCCGCCGCCAGGAACCGGGCCAGCTTGTCGGGCACGCCCTCGACCCGCGCTTCCACCCGGACGACGGTATCCCCCTCGGCCGCGACCTTCAAGTTGCTCAGCGCCTCGCCTTCCCCCAGCCGGGGCAGGGCCTCCTGCAGCGTCTGAGCGAGAGCGGCGGCGGAGTCCGCGTCGGCGCACTCCCACCACAGCGTCAACTGGCCGTCGTCGGGGTTCAGCGCGACGACCTGGCCGGCCATGCTGACTATCCGGTCGGCTGCTTGCTCGATCAGCGCCCGCAGCTCGTCGGGATCCCCCTCCGGCAGGGCCTTGGCCAGGTGCTCCAGCTCCCCGTGCGCGTTGCTGGAGGCGAACAGAACCGGCGCCTCCCTGTCGAGTCGCTCGAAGGCGGCGACCATCCGCTCGTCACCTGCCGGCTTCGGCGGGGCGGGCCCCGCCTCGCCGGCCTCCCTGACGTCCCGGCGGCGCTCCTCGGCCCGGGCCACCCATGCCTCGACGAGGTGCTTGCTGTCGGCGAGCATGAAGTTGTTGCGCTGCCGTGCGTAGCGGGCTCCGGTTGGCAGGGCAAGGATGTCCACGTCTCTGTATTCCGTGGTGGAGATCGCCTCCTGGCGCAGACCGACCGTAGCCAGGGCGAAGATGCGGCTCATCCGGTAGACCGAGATGACCCCTCCGCCCTGGAACTCCCCCTCCTCGTCGGCTGGCTGCAGGATGCCCACCATCTGCACGGGGGCCATCGCGCGGGCGAGGTCCACGGACTGGGGGACGTCCTGCCGGAGGGGCCCGAACTGGTCCTGGGGCACCTGCCCGCGCAGAGATTCGTGTGTGAGCGCGCGGACGGCCCACTCGGCCACGGCGGGATTCTCCGGCTCGACCCGCACCACCAGCAACGCCGTCGTACCTTCGGTGACAAAGGTCTCCGGCGGATGCACCGGCATGGCGCGCACCATCAGCCACCCCCCGATGCCGATCGCCGCCCCCACGATGACGATGAACCCCAGACAGCCTCCCAGACAACCCCAGAGCAGCTTGCTGCCGCCATCGTCGCGCTGCACGTTGCTCATGTTCGGCCTCCGACACGCGTGTTCACACTCGCAGGTCCTCTTCCCTCGTCTCCTCCGGGTAGTCAGCCAGCGTCGGCTCGGCGACCTCCGCCAGATAGTCTGCCACCTGGTGGGGTGCCCGGCCGACGAATGCGGCCGGCGCCACGAGCGCGTCCAGCTCGTCCCGGACGGCGGCGAACGCCTCGTCCTGCCGGATGCGCTCCAGCAGGTCGTTGCGCCCGTCGCCCTGTTTGACCCTTTCGGCGGCGGCCATCGAGTGCCGGCGGATGCGCTCATGGAGGTCCTGTCGGTCTCCGCCGGCCTGCACGGCGGCCATCAGGATGGTTTCGGTTGCCATGAAGGGCAGTTCGGCGCGCAGTCGGCGATCAATCACCTGTTCGTTAACGACCAGACCTCCGGTCACGTTCGCGGCGACACGGGCTATCGAATCGGCGGCCAGGAAGCCCTCCGCCAGCGAAAGGCGCCGCACGGCCGAGTCGTCCAGCGTTCGCTCCAGCCACTGGTCGGCCGCGGTGAAGGCGGCGTTCTGCACGTCGTTCAGCAGGAAACGGCTCAGGGCGACCATCCTCTCGCAGCGGATGGGATTGCGCTTGTAAGCCATGGCGCTGGAGCCAACCTGGCTCGTGCCGAACGGCTCCTCCATCTCCTTCAGGCCGGCCAGCAGGCGCAGGTCGGTGGCCATCTTGCTGCACGCAATGGCCAGCTCGCCCAGGGCACACAGCACGCGGTAGTCCAGCATTCGGGAGTAGGTCTGGCCGCTGACGGGCACCACGCGGGCGAAGCCCATCTTGCGGGCCACCAACTCCTCCAGCCGCTGCACCTTCGTGTGGTCGCCGTCGAACAGGGTCAGGAAGCTCGCCTGCGTGCCCGTGGTGCCCTTCGCGCTGCGGAGGGGCATGTCCTCGGCCAGGCTGCGGATGTGCTCCAGGGCGCCCAGCAGGTCGTGCAGCCACAGGCAGGCGCGCTTGCCCACGGTGGTCACCTGGGCGGGCTGCAGATGGGTGTAGGCCAGGCAGGGCGTCTGGGCGTGCTCGCGCGCCAGCTCGACCAGGCTGCGGCAGGCCCGGCCGAGAGGCCCCAGCAGCAGGCGAAGCCCGTCCCGCATCTGCACCAGGTAGGTGTTGTCGGCCACGAACGCGCTGGTGGCGCCCAGGTGGATGATGGGCCGGGCCGCAGGGCACAGCTCGCCGTAGGTGCGGATGTGTGCAGTGACCTCGTGGCGCGTCTCGCGCTCGTGCTCGGCGACGCGGTCGAAGTCTATCTCGTCGGCGTGCGCTCTCAGTTCGCGGATTTGTTCGTCGGCTATCTGGAGGCCCAGTTCCTTCTGTGCCTCGGCTAGGGCTACCCACAGCCTCCGCCAGGTGCGGTACTTGTTCAGGTCGCTCCAGTTCTCCAGCATAGGGCGGCCCGCCCAGCGGGTCACGAAGGGCGAGGAGTAGATGTCCCTCGGCGTCTCCATGTCGCATCCTCCAGTGGGCGAGTCAGGCGCCGGCGAAGCCCATCTCAGAGGCGGTGAACAGGGCGCGGCAGGGGACCTGTGCCCGGCGGAATGCTTCGTCGGCGCCTTCCTGCCGGTCCAGCACGACCAGCACCTCCACCCGGCCCGCGCCGGCTTCCTGCAGGGCCTGTGCCGCCTTCAGCGCGGCTCCCCCGGTGGTCACCACGTCCTCCAGCAGCACGGCGCTCTCGCCGGCGTGCAGCGCACCTTCGATGCGGTTCTCCGTGCCGTAGCCCTTGCCCTCCTTGCGCACGATCACGTAGGGCAGGTCCGTCCGGAGGGCCACGGCGGCCGCCAGAGGCACGCCTCCCAGCTCCGCCCCGGCCAGGCGCTCGACGCCCTCTGGCAGCATGAGGGCGAGTTGCTCCGCAACGGCGCGCAACAGGGCGGGGTCGGTCTCGAAGCGATACTTGTCGAAGTAGTACGGACTCCTGCGCCCGCTGCGGAGGGTGAACTCCCCCTCCAGGTAGGCGGCTTCTTTCAGGCGCCGCATCAGCTCCGCTCTGTTCACGTAGCCTCCCTCGTGCGTGGCGCGGCAGGCGCGGGAATTATACCGGCGACCGGGGGTGCGGGCAACTCGCCTGCCGGCCGCCTCTCGTTGGTTCGGCGCGGCGGGGGCGCTGCGCCCACCAGTTTCAGCCGGAGGGCCGCCACAACGGAGCTTGGTCCGCCAGACAGCGTGTGCGTTGGAGGGACGGGCCCTGTCGCGTCCGGGCTGCCTGGCACCCCAGAACGCACAGAGGAGCACCTCCGGCACGAAAAAAGCGGGGTGGCGCCCGAAGAGCACCACCCCGCGTGGGGTCTAACTCACAACAGGAGTTTTATAGCTCCCCCTGTGGCCAACCGGTCACGTGGCGATACCAGCGCAAGGGCTGGACATTGGCGTCGTCCTTGGACAGAGTCACGGGGTAGCCAGTGCCCAACGGGGCCATCTCGAACTCGGTCTCCGTCAGGAGATCGTATTCGTTCTGGGTCCCCGTATCAATCGCATAGATATCGTCATGGTCGTCGAAGTTGGCGAGATCGTTCTCCTCCGGGTCTAAATTGGCCGGGATGCTGGGTGTCTCGCCCACGTCAACGCGCGGGTTCTGCATGATGCCCCTGCGGTACACCGTCATCAGGCTCGCCGCGTCACCGGCGGGGCGGCCATAGGCCACCAGGTCGTCAGCGTTGGGGTCCACCTGCCAGACCTCATGGACAATCTCCGGCAGAACGGTCTGGACGGCGTTGTCCACGAACAGCGCGTTGGCGCCGCCGTCGGGGTGGTTGGCCTCCCGCAAGAGATCCCCGGCAATGGCGCCGCCGTGGTTGTCGTTATCGTACGTGCCGTCAACGATAGTGTCATCGTAGCTGGCCCATTCTGTCTCCAGGATGTCGGCGGCGACGATCCGGGCGGGATTGGCGCTCTTGGCGATACGGCCGTTATCGTAGCCGTAGCCGGAGTTCAGGACGTCCTCGTAGTCACCCACCTCGGGCACGGTCATCCAGCCTATGGGGTACTCCGGCTTCACGCCGTCCTTCTCGCCGATGTTCGCGCGCGCGATCTGGCTGCCGCGGACGGGACAGGCAAAGATGCCAACGTCGTCTGTATACCCGCCGTCAACCAGCCTCCCCCAGGCACTGCAGTACTGGTCGGAACCCGCGTCGGGGTAGTAAGCGCGCACCCAGTTCTCGCCGCTGTCCTGGCGAATGATGGAAAGGGCCAGCCCAAGGTTATGCATGTTATGCTGGCACGACGCAATCCTGGCGGAGATTCGGGCCCAGTTCAACGCCGGCATAAGTATCGCGGCCAAGATAGAAATGATCGCTATTACAACCAACAGCTCAACGAGCGTGAAAGCCTTCTTCATCTTCGCATCCTCCTGAACAAGGATGATCCACTGCTGTCCTGCCTCGCCCCGCCCTGCCGTATGGCCGACCGGTCTGGGCCGGACGCGATGTTGGGTCAACTCGCTCTGGTCCGCCCGCAGATGCTCCTGCTTATCTCCTTTCGTCCGCCGGTAGTTGCCGGACCTGAATCCTGTTGAACTCCAACGCCCCAACATGATACCACAACACTGCTGGGCTCCCAACACAACAAACCGCAAAACCGAACCAGCGTAGTGATGCACTCGAGCATCGGGAACGGCCAACGGACTGAGCACTCCGGCAAGCGGTCCGGGCGATCACTGACAGGTCTTGCTGGGTCTCCGAAGGCAGAGACGCCGAGGGCAACCTGAGTCAGACGCCCAGAGCCAGTGCGTCCGCCGGGGCGGGCGACTGTTGCGGCTGCTGGCCGCGCCGGCAGACGAACTGGCTGTCACCTGCGGAGCGGATGAGGGCAGGGAGGGACTTGGCAGCCCCGGCAAGTAAGCCCCACCGCAGACGTGCCACAGGGGGCTGAGTTTGTCTGGTCCGGGGGGGCGCGGGGCGGTGTGAAGCCCGTTCAGTGCCTCCAGAGGACTTCTCCTTTGTGTGCCCTTCCTGCTGCTCTACCGGTTGCACTCCTCCCCACGGGCGGTAGCCAGTTCCTCGCAGCAAGGGGCAGAGGATGCGCTCGTTGGCCCAACTCATGGGCCTGGGTGGCCAGACCAGTCCCGCCTCCCCCCTCGAACCGGGAGCCGCAGTCGTCGCCTGGCCCCCGGGCGGAGAACATGCAGACGGGCCGCCACACAGACCGGCACGCGGGCTTCACAGCGGACTATCGAGCGGCGGCGGGTGTTGGCCAGAACGCTACGCCATCTGCCGGGCGAGGGGGGAGAAGGCCGTGGGCGGCCGTGAGGAAACGGAGCAGCTTCTTCTTTTTTGTGGCGGGTCCTATTTCTCACCGCGTGGTCTGAAAGGCAGGCGGGCCCCGAACACCCGGAGGGCCGGCGGCGGGGGCCGGAACCGAGCTTTCGGGCCCCTGGCCGCACACAGGCGCCTCAGAGGCGGCCTGACCGACGGGGAGTGCATCTGGGAAAGAGTTGCGAATATAGCCTTCAGGGCGTGTAGTGGAAACAAAGAACCCTACTACGGTAGCGGCTAGACCGCGCAAGTGCCCGCCCAGCCGTCAGTTAGGAACGCGAAGACAGCGGGAGAGATACCGATTCGTCAGGGCTGCCGGTGTCCTCTCCTTGGGGAGGGTCGGGTGTCTGGCCGCGCCTTGTCCGGCGTGTCTGTCATGCCAAGGCTGCGAAGCCCAAAGGACGCCGTACCCAACCCGCGTTGGCGGGAACCACCGGCGCCGCACGAATCACAGCACGTGCTTGGCGACCAGGCGGCCCACGTCGGTGATGCTCTCTGCCCTGGAGATGTCGCGCAGGTCGCTGCCGGTCAGCAACATGCCATCAGAGTAGGTGTGCATCCCGGTGCGCGGGCCCTTCTCAAACAAGTGCCCCACGCCCAGCTTGGCCTTCAGATCGTAGCCGTCGCAGGGGTCTATGACGAAGTCGGGCGCCTCCTCTGCGTAGGGCCCTTTGAAGACCTCCTCCCGCTTCATGACCTGGCGGCAGACGACCTCGCCGGTGCCCGGATGCTCGATGGCGCGGATGCGGTCCATCAGCTCTTTGCGCAGGGGTTCGTACTCCTTGTCGGTCACCTCGCCGATGTCCCACCTGCCCTCGCGCAGGATGTGCACGCGGCCCGGCACCAGGGAGACGGCGCGGGAGCCGGGCTTGATGGCCTTGTAGCCGATCTGGGGATCGTTTTCGTAGTCCAGGTAACCCTCGTTCTTAAGCCACCGGTTTAGTTGGACCTCCCAGCGCAGCTCGCAGAAGCCGTGGTCGCTGCAGATGAGCAGTTCGTCCTCATCGCCCACCGTCTCCACCACCTTGCCCAGGAACTGGTCCAGCTCCGCATAGAAGTCCCAGAAGAACCCGTCCTCGCGCTCGGAGCCCGGCTTGCGCCCCCGCCACAGGAAGTGGTTCATCCGGTCGGTGTCCATCACGTGGAGGAAGAACAGGTCCCACTCCTCTTCCTCCCCAAGCAGCTCCAGAGCGGTGCGCTGGCGGGCGCGGCTGACTCGCTGGACATCTTCTTTGAACTGCTCGATGTCCTCGATGGCCACGCCGGGATTGATGTCGATCTCGTAGCCGTGCTTACGCAGCCGCTCCAGCACGTCGGGGCTGGAGACCGCGCGCTCGTCCAGCTCGGGGGCCAGGAAACCACTGACCAGGAATCCGTCCACCTGCGGGGCAGGATAGGTCATGGGCACCCCCAGGGCGGCGAACCGGCGTCCCGCCTCCGAGAGCCGGTGCCACAGGGTCTCGCACTGCAGATCGGCCGCGTTCGGGATGCTCAGCTCCAGGTCGGGCTCCAGTTCCACGAAGCCGTAAACGCCGAACTCGGCCGGATTGGCGCCGGTCTGGAAGCAGGACCACGCCACGCCGCTGACGGTGGGGAAGACGCTGTTGATGCACTTGAAGGTGCCCTTCTCGGCGAGCCGGTGCAGGTTGGGCATCAAGCCCTCGTCCATCAGCTTCTCGGCAAGCGAGAAGGGAAACCCGTCGAGCCCTATGCCGATGACGCGCCTGGATCTTCCAAAACCGAATAACATGGTGTTCGTCCCTGGATGCCTGGGCAGGTACTTCAGTATGCGGCAACGGCACGGGCTGCGCAACCACACCCGGCCGAGCCGCAACGGCCACCGTCAGCGGGCCAGCATGGGCCCCAGCGCCAGGTCGCCCCAGGGGCTGGGATTTGGGCCGTCCTCGCCGGCGACCCACCAGGGGTCCAGCCGGCTGCTCCAGCGCAGGCGATCGTACTGACCCGGCTCGTGTTGAGCGGGATCGCCGTCGTTGTAGCCGAGCGACAGGGCGAATGTGGTCCCCGTGGGCGGCTCCTGTCCGCTGCCGCCGACGCCCACGTAGTCCCAGGGGATGAGCATCTCCAGAGCCTTGCGGTCGGGGCCGAGGGTCTTGAAATCCACGGCGATCCCATAGCGCTCCCGCGCGACGGCCAGCTCGTCCTCCGACCGGTTCACGTCCCAGGGGTCGGGGAAGTTGCGGTAGATGTTCGTCGGCGCATGCCCCTCGGTGCCCAGGTTGACCTGGAACTGGTCGCCTAAGAGAACCAGCGCGAAGGACTCCGGCTTCACGAACACCTTTGCCGGGTCGCTGTCCCAGATCTCCTGCGAGGAGAGGCGGGCCAGGTGGAAGTCCACGGCGTCATCTATCTCGTGCGGTGGCGCCCACTGGTCGTCCTCGACCACGAACAGCAGATACAGGCCGGCGCGGCTGCGGGCCGCTTTGACCGTCATACGGGCGTCGCCATCACCCCCGAACGACTCCCACGTTTCACCTCGTTCAGCCAGGTGCTGCTCGCCGGTCAGGACGACGCGGTCCTGCTGCTCGCCGAACAGATCCCAGAAGGCGGATACCTTCCCGTCCACGGCGAAGCCCTTCTCCTCCGCCGGGCTCAGCCCGTAGGCCACCAGGACCGCGTCCGAGGGATCGGCCGCGGGCACCTCCGCGGCGATCTCCTGCTCGGCGGCCGATGAGCCGAGCGGCGGCCGCGGGAGCCGGGGCGGCAGGCGGTCATGCTCGGCGTGCTGGGCGCTCAGCGCCGCGCTCAGGTGCGGATCCCTGACCAGGAAGTGCGTCGGCGCCGCCGTGCGCACGTTGCCCTCCTCGTCGTACCCGAGCACGGTCAGCGCATAGACGGTCGGCTCCGGCCGGACGACCAGCTCGACGGCCGGCTCCTGTCCGGCCTGAACCTCGCCTATCTTCCGCGCCCCGTCGTAGAACTCAATCTTCTGCCAGCTCGGGAATAGCTCGGTGTCGCACTCGACCACCAGCCGGGTGCCGGGGTCAACCACGTTGCCGCCGATCGAGCGGAGCATCACCCCGCTCTCCAGCGGGTTCTCCACCTCGCCCAGTCCGCGCACCGACACCTCCAGCGGATTGTCGTGGGTGGCGACGCCGCGGTAGAGGAACGCGATGTCGGCCGTGGGCACCCAGGCCGCAGCGTCCTGGTCGCCCTCGTACTCGTCGCAGGGGGCGACGTGGGTGATGCCGGAGTCCCAGGACGATGTGTCCACCAGCCAGCCGTCCTCCTGGGGTATCGTGCGCAGCTCCACCGGGCCGGCCGCCGGGTCGGCGTTCGGCGGCAGGCGCAGGGCGATGCACGTCTCGTAGAACTTCATGTCCACGTCGTCGCAGTGGGCGATCTCGTGGCCCTTGCCCTTCTCGGCCGTCCAGGCCCAGCGGGCGCCGCGCGGCCGCACCCGGGCGAACAGCTCCCTGGTGTCCTCCATGCCGTGCGTGAAGAACGGGTCCTCCGGTCCCACGTGGAGCATGCCCGGCACCAACAGGGCCTCGGCGGTCGGATCACTCGGGTTGTAGGCCGGCCCGACGTTCGGGGTGTAGCAGATCATCCGTTCCGGTGCGTAGCAGGTCAGGCTGTAGGCCGTCACGCCAGCGTTGGAGCTGCCGCGGGCGATTATCGGCAGGTTGGCTATCTCCGGGTGGTAGCCCAGCTTGCCCCAGTCGTCCATCGCCTTCACTGCCACCTCCGCAAGCTCCGGGTAAACCCGCCGGCCGGGGAAGGAGCTGACGCCGATGATGCCGAAGTCGTGGCGGGCAGCGAACTCCTGGAGGCGTCGGTCGCGCGCCAGCCCGCGCGTGTCGCCATACCCGCCGGGGTTTCCGTGGAACAGCACGCCCCGCACGGGGTCGGCCGTGGGCGGGACCCACATCTTGACGTGCTGGATGCCGTTGGCGGCGCGGAAGTCGTAGTACATGCCGTCGTAGCGCACTTCGCCGCCGTCGAAGGCCGGCGCGCGCACGTCCAGCCGCTTGGCGTGGGCCGGCCCCTGGATCAGCCAGAGGGCAAACAGAAGCGCGAGACAGTGCACGGTCCAGCGGGAGACTCCTGCAACTCGTAAGGCCATGATCGGTCTCCTGTCCTTTGCCACGGGGTGGGCAGCGGGGTGGGGCCGGTCAGCCGTCCGGATGCGTGACGATGCCGCCGGCCACCACGTCCTTGCCGCGCACCAGCACGAAACGCCCCAGCTCCTGCACGTCATAGAAGGACTCCAGGGCCACGGGGCCGCCGGTTTCCAGGATCAGCTCGCCGACTTCGGTCTCCTCCAGCCGGCCGGCCGTCGGGTCCAGCAGCTCCAGCGTGCCGCTGTCCAGCCGTTCCTCCAGGCGGGCGACGCGGCAGGGCTGTTCCTGCGTGGCGCACTTGAAGACCAGGTTCTCGTCGCCAAGCTTCAGCGGGTCGGGAGCCAGCCAGAAGACCGTGCACTGGAACCGGGAGGTCAGATGGGGTGAATCGTCCTCCGGGCACCCCACAGCCCCGCGCGGCGGCGGCTCCTCGGCGAACTCCAGTCCCACGCATTGGCCGGCCTCGGCCTGCTCCAGCTCCTCCTCCAGGTAGGTCCGGATGCGCTGCACCCGGAGGCATCGGTCGCCGGGGAGGAACCGCAGGCGCTGGCCGGCGCGCAATACGCCGCTCTCGACCCGGCCCGCGACGATGGGGGTGCCGTTCATCTCGTACACGTCCTGCACGGGGAAGCGGAGGGACTTCTCCGTCGGGGCGGGGATCTTGCGGAACCGGTCGAGCGCCTCCGCGATGGTCGGGCCGTCGTACCAGGGCATGTTCTCGGAGCGGTCGGCCACGTTGTCGCCCAGCTTGGCGCTGATGGGCACCTCGAGGGTGGGCTCGATGCCCAGGTGGGCCAACAGGTCGTCCATGTCCGCCTTCACCTGTGCGAAGCGCTCGGCCGACCAGTCCACCAGGTCCATCTTGTTGTAGGCGACCAGCACCTGATCCAGCCCCAGCAGGCGCACGACGTATGCGTGGCGGCGCGTCTGCTCCTCGACGCCTTCGTCCACGCTGCAGATCAGCACCACCGCCTCCGCCTGAGAGGCGCCGGTTATCATGTTCTTGATGAACTGCTTGTGTCCGGGGGCGTCAATGATGACGTAGTCGCGCGCGTCGGTGGAGAAGAACGTCTGCGCTGTGTCAATGGTGATGCCCCGCTCGCGCTCCTCGCGCAGGTGGTCCACGATGTAGCCGAACTCCAGCTCGCGCCCCTCGGCCTGGGCGGCCGCCTGGATCTCCTCCATCTTGCCGGCGCTCAGCGAGTCGGTGTCGTGCAGCAGTCGGCCGATCATGGTGGACTTGCCGTGGTCCACGTGGCCCACCATCACGAAGGCGAGGCTGTCCTGATCCATCGGCGGCGTGTTCTCCTCTGGGATCGAGAGGGGGGGAGGCGGAACTCACATGTAGCCCAGCGCCCGCAGCTTCTGCATGGTGTAGGCGTCTTCTTTGTCCTGGGCGCGGCCTGAGCGCTCTGCGACGCGGGACTCCTCGATCTCGCGGATGATCTCCTGGATGGTTTCGGCGTCGGACTCCACCGGGGCGCAGCAAGTCTCGCATCCCAGGCTGCGGTAGCGCTTGCCCGCCTGGGCGAAATACAGCGGCACCACCTCGAGCCCCTCCCGCTCGATGTAGCGCCAGATGTCCACCTCCCGCCAGTGGAGCAGGGGATGGACGCGGATGTGCGTCTCCTCGTCGGCGCGGGCACTGTACTGGTCCCACAGCTCGGGGGGCTGGTTCTCGTAGTCCCACTGGAACTGCCGGTCGCGGGGGCTGAAGTAGCGCTCCTTGGCCCGGATGCCGTGCTCGTCGCGGCGGATGCCCAGCAGCAGCGCGTCGAAGCCGTGCTCGGCGATGCAGTCCTTCAGCGCCTGGGTCTTCAGCGCGGTACAGCAGGCCAGCTTGCTTTCGGGACCCTCGCCGCTGTCGGGGCCCATGCCCTCGGCCAGTGCCTTCTCGTTGCGGGCGACTATCAGGTCCAGGTCCCACTTCTGGACGCAGTAGTCGCGGAAGTCGTACATCTCCTGGAAGTGGTAGCCCGTGTCGATGTAGACGACGGGGAAGGGGATGCAGCCGAAGAACGCCTTCAGGCAGAGCCAGATCAGCGTGGTGGAGTCCTTGCCGACCGACCAGAGCGCGGCCAGGTTCTCGAACTGGTGGTAAGACTCGCGGATGATGTAGATGCTTCTGTTTTCCAGCTCGCTCAGGTGATCCATGGCGACCTCTGCAGCGGGATCTTTGTCGGGCCCTGCGCCGCCTGCGTGAACGCTCCATCTTACGCGTGACAGGCGGGCAAATCAACCAACCGGCGTCGGCCACGGGCTCCGGCTGCGGACGCGCTTCTGGGCGGCACTCGTCTGTTATCAGTGTGCCGACGGGGCGGTT
>CAYFVS010000430.1:0-1833 GCA_964346565.1 uncultured candidatus Brocadiaceae bacterium
GAACACGGCCTGCGCCTGTTGGAACCAGCCGACCTGGAGGCCATGGCCCGAGGGCCGGACCTGGCCCAGATGCGCGCCGACTATCTGGCCTCCCTGCGCCAGCGCTTCGAGTACCTGGACCTGGGCGGGATCGCGCCCAGGGTGCAGAACCGCACGGTCAAGCTGCGCATGGAAGACGTGTTCGTGCCCCTGCAGGCGCGCCCCGAACTGGAATCCCGCGCCGAGTGGCCCGACTGGATGGACGAGATACCAGAAGATGAGGCAGAAGCAGAGGCGGCCTTGCGCATTATGGTCCGGAGCGAGCGGGCGGGCGAGGCGAAGCCGATGGACATCCCCGAACTGTTGCGGCGTCCGCGTGTAGTGGTGCTGGGCGATCCCGGCAGCGGCAAGAGCACCCTCCTACGCCACATCGCCTACGCCGTGGCCTGTGAAATGGCCGAGGACGTGGGCCAAGCCACGCTGAAGCGCCTGCCCATCTTTGTGCGCATCGTGCAGTTCTCCCAGGCCCAGGCCGGTAACCCTACTCTCACCCTGGATACCTACATCCGCGAGACGTGCGAACCCAAGTGGTGCCCCCTCTTCCAGCACGCGCTGGATGCTGGAGAGGCACTGGTGCTGCTGGATGGACTGGACGAGGTGGTGGACGCCCACCAGCGCAAAAGCATCGCTGAGGCCATCCAGGCGTTGGTGGCCGATTACCCCGGCAACACCTTCCTGGTCACCAGCCGCATCGTGGGCTACCAGGCCGCGCGGCTGAGCGGCGACTTTAGCCACCACACCATCCAGCCGCTGCCGCTGGAGCGCATCGCCGAGTTCGTGAGCAAGTGGTACATGGCCATCGAGCGCGAGGCTGGGGAGGAGGAACTGGGTGAGGAGGCGCGGGAGCGAGCCCAAGAGCTGAGCCGCACCATCCAGGAGCGGCCGGGCATCCAGCGGCTGGCTGAGAACCCTCTCTTGCTGACCATCGTTGCCCTGGTGAACTGGCGCGGGCGCAAGCTGCCCAACCGTCGGGTGGAGCTCTACGCCCACGCCGCCGAGACCCTCATTGAGAGTTGGCCCTACCGACGACAGGGGGTGGAACTGGAGGCCGAACGGGTGATCCGCCTGCTTTCGCCAGTGGCCTACCGCATCTTTGCCACACGCTCCAGCGGCGACATCGCCGAAGACGAACTGCTGCCCATCCTCACCGAAGCCATCTGCCGCGTAGATGGCGTGGAGGAACGCGAAGCGAAAGGTTACGCCGACGAGTTCCTGGGCCAGATCAGTGAGCGCAGCGGGATCTTTCGCGAGCGGGGGTACGACGAGCGTGGGCGGCGGGTGTTTGGCTTCCTGCACCTCACCTTTGCCGAGTATTTCACCGCGCGCTACCTGGCCGGGTTGTGGGAGGGGCTGGGCGAGGACGCCGAGGCGCGGCGGGCGCTCTTGCGCCAGTACGCCCATGTGCCCCGCTGGCGTGAGGTGGTGCTGCTTATGGTGGGCGATGTAGGGTTGCGGGACACCGACCGCGCCGAGCGAGCCACGCGCCTGCTGGGTGACATCCTGACTCTGGTTAGCGATTATGAAGACCGCCTGCACCGCGATCTGCTGCTGGCGGGTTGGTGCCTGGCTGATGATTTGCGCGTGCAACCCCCGGCCGCGCGTTTCGTGTTAGATAGGATGTTGAAACTGGTGCCGGAGCCAGGTGTGGGTGAGGCGACACAGGACGTCTTTCGTACTATGCGCGAGACCCCCTACAGCCAGCCCGTGCTGGAGGGCCTGCTGGCGCGGCTGAAGGATGAGTCCGGGTACGTGCGGGCGAGGGCGGCGGAAGCGCTGGGTTGCATTGGCGACGCG
>CAYFVS010000431.1:0-4772 GCA_964346565.1 uncultured candidatus Brocadiaceae bacterium
TACGCCACGCGGGCGCCGGCGGCCGAGGAGCTGTGGATCCAGGACGCCCGCCTGCTGGGCACCAGCCCTGCGGACACCGTCAAGGCCGGGGCGCAGTTGCAGTTGAAGGTGGTGGGCGCCGGCGAGCAAGCGGCGGACAACGTCGTCATCCTCGGCGGGCGAGAGATCGTGCCCGACAGCGTGAGCTTGAGCGCCGGCAGCGGGTCGCTCTACGTGACCGTGCCGGCCGACATGCCGGCGGGCGAGTGCACCGTATCGTTCCGCAGCGGCGTAGAGAGGAGCAACGTGCTGACCATCCAGGTCGCCCGCTGAGGAGTTAGGACGACCTGTGCCACACGCGGCGGTGGGCGCGTAACCCTTGCGCGCCCACCGCCTTACGTGGTAGGTTGGTAATGGCTGCCCGGACGGCGGAACTCCACGGAACTTCCGGGTCGGGTTAATGGTCATGCGCGTGCTCTCATCGCCGGCTGCGCCTCGCATCGTCTCCCGCGTCCTTTGGTGCCTGACGGTTGTTGGCGTGGGGTTGTGCGGGCTGATGGTTCTACGGCTGGCCGGCCAGCCGCCCGCCGGTCCGGCGCGGGCTTCCGTGCCCGAGTTCGCGCCTGCCGCCCGGGCGCCGAGTGCCCTTCCGGGACCTGAGAGCCGCGCTTACCTGGCTCTTGCGCGGAACGATGCTTTCGGCGCTGCGGAACCGTCCGCGGGCCCGGCTGCCCGGCCCGCGCCGTCGCCCTCGGTGAACCTGGTCGTGGTCGGCACCATCGTGCACGGCTCGCGCGCAGTGGCTATTGTGCGGGCTGGAGGAGGCCAGCAGCTTCTTCGCGTTGGCGACCGGGTGCAGGGCGCCCGGGTGATGGACATCGCCGAGGGCCGCGTGGTTCTGGACGTGTCCGGCCGCCCGGTCGAGGTTCCGATCACCACTTCTCGCGAGGCGCCGCCGGCGCCGGCCGGGGCTGCCGCTTCGGCGCCCTCCCGTGCGGTTGCCCTGGCGCCCGGGGGGCAGCCGGAGGAAGGCGAAACGCGCTACGAGGAGGACGTGGCGGACATCGAGCTGGAGCAGTTCGCCGACTTCGCCGCGCGCCTGCAGGAGAGCCTGGAGGAGGCCGCCTTGGGGCAGGCGCGCGACGTGGCCGGGGAGCCGATGGGCGTGGTGCTGAACCGACTGCCCGAGCAGAGCCCGCTGTACCGGATAGGCCTGCGCGCCGGGGACGTCATAACGGAGGTGAACGCCCTGCCGGTGAGGGAGGCGGAGGAGTTGAGGACGAACTTCGAGCGCGTGGCCGAGGAGGTCCAGAGCGGCAAGGAGTCGTTCATCGTCATTGACTTGATACGCGAGCAAAGGAGCGACACGGTCATCCTGACCATCTGGTAGCCCCAGTTTCGTGCCCCTGTAACGGAGGTTCCGGTCCGGTGAACAGAGCGCTGGTTGGCATTCTGGTTCTGCTGATTGCCCTGGCGGCGCCGTGGGTCGGCGCGGCGCAGCCGGAGGCCGGGGACCAGCCCCCCCTTATCGCGCTGAATCTGGGCGACAGCGTGGACGTGCGCGTGCTGGCGAAGTGGATCTCGGAACTCACCGGCCAGACGTTCGCCTACGACGAGAGCTTCCAGGGCACCGTCATGCTGGAGACGCCCAGGAAGCTTCCCGAGAGCGCCTTGCTGCCCCTGTTCGAGTCCATTCTGCAGATGAAGGGCTACGCGTTGGTCCGGCGGGGCGAGGTCGTCATGATCGTGCAGAACCAGGCGGCCCCCGCGCTGGAGCCGGATATCTCCCTGCCCTCCGAGGAGCTGGACGGGGAGGGCGAGTTCGTCAGCAAGATGGTCCAGATCGATTACGCCGATGCCGCCGTCGTCGCCGAGGCCATCAAGCCGTTGATGTCCTCGCCGAACGCCGTGCAGGTGTTGGCCGAGCAGAACAAGCTGTCCATAAGCGGCCAGGCGGGCAACGTGCAGCGGGCGCTGGCGGTGGTCGAGCACCTGGACCAGATGGAGGTCCGCCCTCGGGTCGTCCTGCGGACGCTGCAGTACGCTCGTGCAGCCGACGTGGTCTCACAGCTGCAGGTTGCTTTTCCCAAGCAGACGACCGGTCCGCGGGTGGGTCTGCCCGTCTTCAACGCCGACCGGCGCACCAACTCCGTGGTGGTCGTGGCCGCCGAGCGCGACGTGGAGGCCATCGAGAAGACGCTGGAGACCCTGGACGTGGAAGCCGTCCAGCCCCAGCGACCCGTGCGCGTCTACGCCCTGCACAACACCAAGGCCCAGCACATCGTGCCCCTGCTGGAAGAGGTGATCCAGTCCGTGGAAGGCCCAAACGTGCCCACCGGCATGACGGGCCAGCAGAAGGCACCCGAATCCCCTGGGCCGGCCAGCCGGCCCATCAAGGTGGTCGGCGACCAGGAGAACAACGTCCTGATTGTGGTGGCCACCCGGGACGAGCACGAGTGGCTGCGGCCGGTGATCGAGGACCTGGATCGGCGCCGTCCCCAGGTGTTGATCGAGGCATGGCTTGTGGCGCTGACCGAAGGCGGTGCGCGGGAGCTGGGCATCGAGCTGGCGATGCGCGGCGCCGCCGGCGACTACGATGGGCTGGGCACGACGTTCTTCGGGCGCACCTCGGTGGACGAGGACACCGGCGAGCGCGGCCTGCCCAGCCCGCCGCAGGAGGGCGCCACCATCGCCGTTCTGCGCGCCGGCGAGGTCCGCGCCGTGCTGAACGCCCTGCTGGAGGACGAGGAGGCGCGCATCGTCTCCCGCCCCCGCCTGCTGGCCAACGCCAACCAGGAGGCCACCTTCCAGAGCGTCCAGCAGGAGCCGTTCGTCACCATCAGCGCCATCACCTCCACAACCAGCACGACAGCCTTCGGCGGCTTCGAGCAGGCCGGCACCGCCCTGACCATTACCCCGACCATCCTGGAGGGGGACTTCGTGTTCCTGGACGTGCGGCTGGTGGTGAGCAACTTCACCGGCACCTCCCCCTCAGCTCAGGTCCCCCCGCCGCGAAACGAGAACAGCGTCGAGACCAGCGTCACCGTGCCCGACCGGTCCACCATAGTCATCGGCGGCATCGTCCGGTCCGAGCAGCGGGAGACGGTCAAGAAGGTGCCCCTGCTGGGCGACATCCCCCTGCTGGGTGCGCTGTTCCGCAACACCAGCGCGGAGACGCAGGATACGGTGCTCTACGCGTTCATCCGGCCGCAGATATTCCGAGCCGAGGATTTCGCCGACCTGCGCGAGACGAGCGCCCGGGAGCGGGAGGAGGCTCGCCGGACCACGGATGCGGAGTTCCCGGAGGAACAGCAGTGAGCGCGGAGACGACCCCGGCCGCGGCAGGAGAGCACGCCCTGCTGACCGCACTGCGGGAGCGCGGCCTGCTGACCGATGAGCAGACGCGAGCGGCGGCCTCCGCCGTTTGCGAGGTTCAGACGCCGGCAGACCGGGCGGCCATCGCCGCGTCCGACGCGCCCGAGCGCCGCCTGCTGCGCGCCGTTGGCGAGCTGACCGGCCTGCAGGCGCTTGCTTCACTGGAGGAGGTCGATTTCAGCCACGACTTCGCGCGCGCTATCCCCGTCGAGTTCGCCCGCCGCCACGGCGTGGTCGGGTTGGAGGGGGAGGACGGCGAGCTTCTGCTGGCCGCGTCGACGGCCCTTCGGCCGGACGTGGCGGACGCCGTTGCGCTGGCCCTGGGCCGACCCGTGCGCGTGGTGCTGGCGCCCCAGAAGGAGCTATCCGAGGCCATCACGCGTTCCTACCAGGAGGGCGCCGAGGTGGCCTGGGAGGGGCCCGGCCCGACCGAGGAAGAGCAGGTGGCCCGGCTGATGGACTCCGCCGAGACGGAGTCCGACCTGCTGGCCACCGTCGAGAGCGCCCCGGTGGTCAGCCTGGTCAACAAGCTGCTGTTCGAGGCCCTGCGCGGTCGGGCCAGCGACGTGCACCTGCAGCCGACCGCCGAGGGAGTGGTGGTGCGCTACCGCGTGGACGGCGTGCTGCACGAGATCTCCACCTACCCGAAGGCGGTCCTCGAGCCGGTGGTCTCGCGCATCAAGGTCATGGGCCGGATGGACATCACCGAGCGCCGCATGCCGCAGGACGGCCGGGCGACCGTGCGGTTGGGGAACAAGAACGTGGATCTGCGCATCTCGACCGTGCCCTCCGATTACGGGGAGCGCGTGGTGGTGCGCCTGCTGGACCGCACGGCCGGCGTCTTCGGGCTGGAGGAGCTGGGCATGAGTCCGGAGCACCTCCAGGCCATGGACCGCATCGTGCACCGGGACAGCGGGCTGTTCTTCTGCACCGGCCCCACCGGCTCCGGCAAGACCACCACCCTCTACGCCGCCCTGAGCCGCATTGACAGCAGCCAGCGCAACGTCATCACCCTGGAGGACCCCATCGAGTATCATCTGCCCGGCATCACCCAGCTCCCCGCGCGCGAGAAACGGGGCATGACTTTCGCCTCGGGCCTGCGCTCGATCCTGCGGCAGGACCCCGACGTGATCATGGTGGGCGAAGTGCGGGACGTGGAGACGGCCCGGATGGCAGTGCGCGCCGCGCAGACCGGCCACCTGGTGCTGAGCACTTTGCACACCAACGACTCGGCCGGGGCGGTCGCCCGCCTGCTGGACCTGGAGGTGGAGCCGTTCCTGCTGTCCTCTGTGCTATGTGCGGTGCTGGCGCAGCGGCTGGTGCGGTGCGTCTGCGAGGAGTGCGCCGAGTCCTACGCGCCCGGCCCGGCCGAACTTGGCCGGCTGGGGCTGATTGCCCGGGAGGCCCCAGAGCGGTTG
>CAYFVS010000432.1:0-6645 GCA_964346565.1 uncultured candidatus Brocadiaceae bacterium
CTGGACTTCGGCGAGGGAGGAGAACTGCGCCACGCCAGTGCTCAGGGAGCGGTCCACTTCGCAGCCACCCAGGAGCGCGCCTGGGAGCTGAACTCGCAGTCGGCGGAAGCCATCTTCGCCGCCGGCAGCGTCCTGCGGCAGTTCATCGCCCGCGGGGAGGTGGAGGTGCTGGACCAGAGCCGCGCCCTCTACGGCCAGCGCGTGCAGCTGTTCCTGGAGGCGGTACCCGACCAGGATCAGCCCGTCATGTCCCGCGCCGTGGCCGAACAGGACGTGTGGGTCTGGTACCAGGAGCGCAAGGAACGCCTGGAGGCCGGAGGCGACAGGCTGGAGTGGGACCGCGACAGCGACACCTACGTGTTGACCGGGGACCCAAACGCATACATCAAGCGCGGGGAGACCCAGAGCGAGAACTGGAAGATCATCCTCCAGGCGGAGAGCGGGAAGATGACGCTCCCGGCCGGCGAGAAGCCCGTCACCACCAGACAAGGGTAGCCACGAACGGGAGGCACAGCCACATGGCGACGGCCTTCGCGCAGGAAGCAGCAGACCGACAGGTGACTCTCGAGCGGCAGCACGCCGCCCTCCAGGCAGCGGTCGAGATGGCCGGGGACACCTCCCGCACGCTGGTCCTGCCGCCGGACGCCTCCCGCAGCCACTCCTGCGCCGGATCCCTGACGCGCACGTTGCACCAGATGTTGAGCGACGCAGATGCGTTCGACGTCATGCCGGCCATCGGCACGCACTTCCCCATGACCGAGCCCGAGATCCGCCGGATGTTCGGCACGCGGATCCCCCTGGAGGCCTTCAAGCAACACCGCTGGCGGGAGGACCTGGTGCGCCTGGGCAGCGTGCCGGCGGACTTCGTGCACCGGGTCTCGGACGGCGTGCTGGGAGACGTGATGCCGGACTACGACATCCCGGTCGAGATCAACCGGCGTGTGACGGAAGGCGGCTATACGGCCTTGTTCTCCGTCGGCCAGGTCGTCCCGCACGAGGTCGTCGGCATGGCCAACGGGTTCAAGAACGTGCTGGTCGGCACCGGGGGGCAGGAGACGATACACCGCACCCACTTCCTGGGTGCCGTCTACGGGATGGAACGGATGATGGGCAGGGCCGAAACGCCCGTGCGGGCGGTCCTGAACTACGCCCACGAGCATTACCTGGCCGACCTGGGGATCGTCTACGTGCTGACTGTCGTCGCGCCCGACGAATCGGGCGCGCCGGTGCTGAAGGGCCTCTACGTGGGCGATGATCACGCGACCTTCCTCCAGGCGGCGGAACTCAGCCGACGCGTCAATGTCACGCTGCCCGACCAGCCGGTTGACCACGTGGTGGCCTACCTCGACCCCGCCGAGTTCCGCAGCACCTGGCTGGGCAACAAGGCCATCTACCGGACGCGCATGATGATCGCCGACGGCGGCGAGCTGACGGTGATCGCCCCGGGCGTGGAGACGTTCGGGGAGGATCCGCAGATAGACGGCCTGATCCGGCGCTACGGCTACTGCAACAGCCCGGCCGTGCTGGACGCCGTGGCCGGGGACGAGGCATTGCGCGCCAGTCTGAGCGCCGCCGCCCACCTGATACACGGCTCCTCCGAGGGGCGCTTCAGCATCATCTATGCGACCGACCCGGCCCGGCTGAGCCGGGAGGAGGTCGAAGGAGTAGGCTACCGGTGGCGCGACGTGGGGGACGTGTTCCGCGCTCACGACACAGTGGACCTGAAGCCAGGCCCGAACGAAGGCTTCTACTTCGTGCGCAGCCCGGCCCTGGGCTTGTGGGCCGCACGGGACAGGTTCGCTGCCTGAGCCGGCCTACCGCGTGTGCAACACGTAGTGTGCCTCCTGCTGCACCATCGTCACCCCGAACTCCTCCAGCCGCTGCGCAATCCCGCGACGCAGCGGCTCCGGCACGGACTCGTCGAACCCCACTCGGTAAACGGCCAGCTCGTGCCTCCGGTGCTCGCGTCTCATGCGGTCGAACAGCGTCCCCCGCTCCGGCTGATCCAACGTGTCCTTCAGCTCGTCGCTGGTGGCCTCGATGTCGTAAGTGGCCCGAAGCAACGCGCGCACGGCCCTGTCGGCCGCGACGGCCTTGCCTCCCGACCCGTCGAATTTCACCCGTCGTCCCTGCGGCGGCTCGAAGCCGCGCATCATGATCTCCGACGTATCCACGGGCGTGACGTCGAGCGCGCGGCAGGTGCCCTCGTAGATGACCGCCGCCCCGCGCCTCCTGCCCTCGATGGCATAGCCCGCGACGTGCGGCGTGGCCAGCGCGGGCAGCCGTATGAGCTCCTTCGGCGGCTCGGGCTCTCCCTCGTAGACGTCGAGCACGGCACCGGCGATGTCGCCCTCCTCGAGGGCCCGAGCCAGAGCCCCCGAGTCCACCACCGCGCCCCGCGAAGTGTTCAGAAGGTGAGCGTCCCGGCGCATCGCCCCCAGTTCGGCCGGGCCGATCATGTGCCAGGTGGGATAGCGGCTCTCCTCTTCGCCGGTCAGCGGGACGTGCAAGCTGACGAAGTCGGCACGGAGCACGTCCTCAAGGGCATCGGAGTCGAAGCCGCGCTCGCGCTCAGCCAGCGGCGGATCGTGCCTCAGCACCCTCATGCCGAAGCCACGGGCCCGACGGGCCACGCGGCTGCCGCAGTTGCCATAGCCGATGATCCCCAGCGACCGCCCCCGCAGGGGCTCGCCCGCGCCCCGGGTCAGGTGGCCCAGCGCATACCACACGTAGTCCGCCACGGAGTCCGCGTTCGAGCCCGGGGCGGAGATGACCGTGATATGGCGCTGCCCGGCCGTGTTCACGCGTCGGACGTGGGCCAGGTCAATGTGATCGGTGCCTATGGTGGCGGTGGCGATCACGCGGCAGCGCCCCGCCCGGTCAATGAGCGCCGGAGTCACCCGGGTCACGCTGCGTACGGCGAGCACGTCGTAGTCGCCCAGACCGCAAGACCCCTCGCCGACGTCCCGGCCATCGGTCAATGTCACCTCGCCCAGCGCGCCGAACAGCTCGCGCCCGAACGGGATGTTCTGATCCACCAGACACTTCACGGTCGGCTCCTGCTCACAGCTCGACAGCGCGCCCGGAGATGGCCGACTCGATGACGGCGTCGGCGACCTCCATCACCTTCAGGCCCCACTGTGCATCGGCGACCGGGGCGGCGTCCTCTTCGATGCAGTCCAGGAAGTGCGCGCGCAGATCGAATGCCGGGCCCAGCTCCAGCTCCCCCTGCTGCTTGCCGCCCTCGCAGTAGGCCAGCCCACGGCCCCAGTCGGTGGTCACCAACGCGCCGTCCGAGCCCAGCACGCCCCGGTCATACGCCGAGGCGTGCGCCACGCTGCTGCCCTCCAGCGTGCCCACCGCGCCGCCCTGGAAGCTGAGCGTGCACCAGACGTGATCGTTGGCCCTCTCGCACTCGGACCGCAAGGCCATCTTGCGCCCGTAAACCGCCTCGACCGCCCCGCCCAATGCCATCATCCAGTCCAGCTCATGCACGTTGATCTCGAACAGCACGCCGCCGCTGAGGGAATGGTCCGCCCGCCAGCCCGCGCCACGCCCGGGGTCCGTGCAGCCCATGCGCCGGGCGAAGATGGACCTGACCTCCCCTACGCGCCCGTCGCGCACCCGGCGCAGCATCGTGTGGATCACCGCCCCGAAACGGATCGAGAACCCGACCACCGAGCGGATGCCCGCCTGCCGCACGGCGCCGGCGATCTCCGCCGCCTGCCCGCTGTCTATGCCCATCGGCTTCTCGCAGTAGATGTGCCTGCCCGCCTCGGCACAGGCCACCGCGTGGTCCCGATGCAAGTGGTTGGGCGACGATATGACCATCGCGTCCACGCGGCCCAGCAGGTCTCGGAAGTCCTCGACGGCCTCGGCCGACACCTCGCCGGCCAGCACCCGTGCGCGCTTCCCGTCGGGATCGGCCACGCCGAGGACCGTGCTCCGCTCGCATCCGTGGTAGTAGCGCGCGTGGCCCGAACCGTTGCCGCCTGCGCCGATCACGCCGATCCTGACCATCTTCCGTCCCCTTTGTCCTCCGTGGGCCGTGCTCAGCTCAACAAGTGCTCCAGCAACTCGTCCATGTCCGCCGTTGCCAGGCCCACCACCCGGTCCGCCGCGCCGTAGTAGACCAGCAGCTCCTCGCCCGGCTGCCAGAGCGCCGCCGTGGGGAAGACCACGTTCGGTATCACGCCCTGCTGCTCGTAGCGCTCGGCCGGCTCCATCAGGGGCCGGTCGGTGCGGGCCAGCACGAGGGAGGGATCCTCCAGGTCCAGCAGCGCAGCCCCCACCCGGTAGACGTAGCGCTCGTCCACGCCGTGGTATATGAGCAACCACCCGGCCGCCGTCCTGACCGGCGGCGGGCCGGCGCCGATCTTCGCGCCTTCCCATTCTGCCCGCGGGCGCATCAGCAGGTACTGGTCGCCTTCCCCGTAATCCCACGTCAGCAGATCATCCGAATAAGCCAGCCAGATGCCCGGCCGCTCGGTTCCGTAGCCCTCGCCCGCCCACGCGGACGGCCGGTGGAGCATGACATAGCGCCCGGCGACCTGCTGGGGGAACAGCACGCCGTCCCGGTCGTCCACCCCGGCGGGCGTGATCAACCCCAGCCGCTGGAAGGTGCGCAGGTCCGCAGAGCGCAGCAGGCCCGTGTAGCTCTCGCCAAGAGGCGGGATGCCCGGCCGGGCGCAGTAGGGGTCGGCCCTGGACTGCGCGAAGAAGTCCATCTCGGCGTAAACCGGCCCGGGCACGCGCGACACGGCGGCGTAGGTGACCAGGAACCGATCCCCATCGCGGGTAATCCTGGCGTCCTCCACCCCGCCCACTTCGTAGCCGGCCTGCGGGCCGAACACCGGTCCGTCAGACGCTCTGCGGAACCGGCGGCCGTCCTCACTGGCGGCCAGGCCGAAGCGGGACACATATCCGCCGAGGTCCGTGACGGCACGGTAGAGCATCAGCACCCGGCCCCCCTGCCGCACGACGCCGGGGTTGAAGACGCTGACCGCGTCCCAGGCGCCGGGCACGGGCTGGAGCACAGGATTGCCGGGGTGGCGCCTCAGGACGGGCATGGGTGCCTCCGCGAGACCGCTCTGGTCCGGGGCGCAATCGTAACGCTCCGGCGGGCGCGGGGCAAGGGAGAGCGGCCGGACACAGGCGGGTCAGCCCGGAGACAAAAAAACGGCGGGGCGCTGCCGGTGGCACCGCCCCGCCGGGGTTGCCGGGGTTCGAAGTCGCTTAGTAAATCTGGCCCTCGAACTCCGCAGGAATGCCCCAGTCGAGACCCTGGTAGCCAAAGCCGCCAGGATCGAGGTCGTAGAAGGACTGCCAATCTGGGTCGCCGAGAATACCCTTGGCGCCGCGCCAGCCGTTGCCCTGAGAGGCGACTTTGGCCATGCTGCCGTCGAACCAGGGCTCCATGATGCAGCCACCGGCCACGGCGGAATCGGTCTCGCTGACCGCGCCGAAACACCCCTTCATGGACTCGCAACGGGCGAAGACGGCCCAGTTGTAGAAGGTGGTAGCCGCCTCCAGCACGTTCTCGAGCCCCTCGTTATCGTCCGCGACGTCCAACACCCACGTGAGGCCGACTGAGTCCCACACGTACACGTTGCGCTGGAACCAGCCGCCCATGGGCGGAGGCAGACCGTCAACGCCGTAGACGTCATCGAGGTCGCCCTCCAGGCTGTCCTCGCTCATGCGGGGGTTGGGGATGTAGCCGTAGCGGACCCAGGGGCCCTTCCACGCCCACATCGAGGCCTCGTTCCAGGCGCCGTAGGGCAGGGAGCCGTCTTCCCAATCCTCCACGGGGAATCCCAGCTCTATCTGCTTGTCACGGTTCTGCTGGACCTCTCCGGCCGGCCCGGGGTTGCCGCTGGTGGCCAGCCACTCGGGGTCCGGCCAGGAACCGCCGGTGGAGAACTGCTTCACATGCATGCTGGCCGAGTGCGTCTCCTCGATAAAGGCGCTGGGGGTTGGGTCATCGATAGGGTCCGGTCTCTGCACAATATAGTCGAAGTCCATGGTCGCGTCCACCTTCAGCCAGCGCTGGGCCGGCCGGATCTTGGGGACCCACATGGTTGCCTGGTCCAAGAACAGGACGTTGGAGCCGTCGTCGTGGTTGCCAGGCTCAGGCCCGTACTCGGTGACCATCTCGATGCCGTCGGCCACGATGGCACGGCGGGCATCGGAGGTCTGCGAGATGCGATGCTCGTCCAGGAAGTAGGAGATCTCCTCGACGCCGTACGTATCCACCCACGCCCCATTCGGCTGAGGCTGACGGCAGTTGCCCTCGGTCGCCTGTGGCCGGACGTTGGCCGGCTCCGGCACGGTGTCCTTCACGCCGTAGTGGTTGTGCGGACTCCTGGGGTAGGGGGTGGAGAGGTTCGGGCAGAGCAGAACTGCCGGATCCTCGAAGTAGTTCTGGGCCATTGCCAGGTCCATCATCTGGCAGCCGGCGTAGTTCATGTAGATGTTGCACGGCCCGAAGTCCCACGCATTGCCGTGGTCCACACGGAAGGTCTCCACGGCCAGGCCAACGTTGTGGATATTGCTCTGGCACGCGGACCTCCGCGCGCTCTCGCGCGCCCGTTCCAGCGCCGGCAGCAGCATCGCGGCCAAGATAGCGATGATCGCTATTACAACCAA
>CAYFVS010000433.1:0-8421 GCA_964346565.1 uncultured candidatus Brocadiaceae bacterium
TGCGGCGCCCCCCCTCCGGACAAGGCGCGGCGAGACGCCGCGCCTACCCGGTGACGGATGTTGCCACGGGTGGACAATGACTGCGTCAACCATGAAGCAGATAGTCCTGGAGGCGCCCCAGCGCTTCGCAGTGCGGGAGGTCCCCACGCCCGAGCCGGGCCCCGGCGAAGCCCTGCTTCGGATGCACAAGGTCGGCGTCTGCGGCTCCGACATGCACCTCTTCCGCAGCGGGCGCATCGGCGACGCACGGATGGAGCGCCCCCACGTGATTGGCCACGAGTGCGTGGCCGCGGTGGCCGCCGTGGGCCCCGGCGCCGATCAGGAGCTGGCGGGCCGGCGCGTGTCGGTCGAGCCCTCGATGACCTGCGGGCGGTGCCACTGGTGCCGAACGGGACTGGAGAACGTCTGCCCGGAGAACCGCTTCCTGGGCCTGCCGCCCGTTCCTGGAGCGATGGCCGAATACATCACCCATCCGGCCCGTCTGTGCGTGCCGCTGCCGGACTCGGTAGGCGACGAAGCGGGCGTGGTCCTGGAGCCGATGGCAATCGCGCTGCACGCCGTTCGCCTGGTGCGGCCGCAGGCGGGCCAGCGGGTGGCCATCCTGGGCACCGGCGTGCTGGGCACCTGCGTGCTGGCCCTGCTGGGGCTGCGCAAGGGGCTGCGGACGGTCTGCGTGGATCTGATGGCCGATCGGCTGGAAAGGGCCGAGGCGATGGGCGCCGACGCCACGGTGTGCGCCGAGGAAGGCGGCAGTGAAGACGCTGCCAACCGCGTCCTGGCGGCGCTTGGCGGCCACGCCGCCGACGTCGTCTTCGAGTGCGCCGGGGCGCCTGACACGATGTGGAACATGGCGGAGGTCGCGGCGCCTGCGGGCCACGTGGCCGTGGTGGGCATCACGGAAGACGACCGGGTCTGCTTCGGCTGCGGTTCCTCGCGCAGGAAGGGGCTCACCCTACGGCTGGTGCGCCGCAGCCTGCACACGCTGGGCGACTGCCTGAAGCTGGCGGAAGACGGCCTCATCGAGCCGGAGAAGCTGGTGACCCACGTGCTGCCCGCCTCGCAGGCCGCCGAGGCATACGAGCTGACCGACAGCCGCGCGCCGGGCGTGCTGAAGGTGCTGGTGGACATGGAGCAGTGGTAGCAAGGAGTGCAACACATGGCAGCAGCTTACACGATAGGGCTGGACTTCGGGACGAACTCCGTCCGCGCGCTCATCGTGGACGTGTCGGACGGGCGGGAAGTGGCCGGCAGCGTCTGGGACTACCGGCGCGGTGAGGCGGGCGTCATCGTTGACCCCAGGGAACCGGAGCTGGCCCGCCAGCATCCCGGCGACTACGTGGAGGGGATAGAGGCCTGCGTCGGCGAGGCCCTGGAGAAGGCACAGGGAGAGGGGGAGTTCTGCGCCGAACGGATCATCGGCATCGGCGTGGACACAACCGGCAGCACCCCCCTGCCGGTGGACGCGCAGGGAGAGCCCCTGGCCTTCGACGATGAGTTCGCCGACGACCCCAACGCCATGGCCTGGCTGTGGAAGGACCACACCGGCCACGCCGAGGCGGAGGAGATCACGCGGCAGGCGTCGCGCCTGCGGCCGCATTACCTGGCCAAGTGCGGCGGCACGTATTCCTCCGAGTGGTTCTGGTCGAAGACGCTCCACTGCCTGCGCGCCGCGCCGGAGGTCTTCGAGGCGGCCCACACGTGGGTGGAGATCGCCGACTGGATACCCGCCATGCTGACCGGCAACACCGCCCCTGAGCGCGTCAAGCGGGGCATCTGCGCCGCCGGGCACAAGGCCATGTTCAACCCCGCCTGGGGCGGCTACCCGGACGGGGAGTTGCTGGCGGAGCTGGACGAGCGGCTCCTGCGGCTGCGCGGCACGCTGCCGGACACGGCCTGTCACGTGGGCAACGCGGCGGGGATGCTCACCGGCGAGTGGGCGGAGCGGCTGGGCCTGCCGGGGGGCATTCCGGTGGCCGTGGGCGCCTTCGACGCCCACCTAGGCGCCGTGGGGGCGGGCATCCGGCCCGGAACGCTGGTCAAGATCATCGGCACCTCCACCTGCGACATGATGGTCGCGCCGCTTCAGGAGGCCCTGCCGGACATCCCCGGCCTGTGCGGAATCGTGCCGGAGTCCATCCTGCCGGGCTACTACGGGCTGGAGGCGGGGCAGTCGGCGGTGGGCGACATCTTCAACTGGTTTGTCAACTACGTGCAGCCGGGTGGCTCGGAGGCGGGCTCGCACGAGGCGCTGACCGCCGGGGCGGCCGAGCTGCGGCCCGGCCAGAGCGGCCTGCTCGGGCTGGACTGGCACAACGGCAACCGCACCGTGCTGGTGGACCAGCGCCTGACGGGCGCCCTGCTCGGCATGACGCTGCACACGAGCCCGGCGGAGATCTACCGCGCACTCATTGAGGCCACCGCCTTCGGCGCGCGCGTCATCGTCGAGCGCTTCGGGGATTACGGCCTGGCCGTCGAGCGGCTGGTCAACTCCGGCGGCATCGCCTACAAGAACCCCCTGCTGATGCAGATCTACGCGGACGTGCTCGACCGACCCATGCAGGTGAGCCGCAGCGAGCAGACCTGCGCCCTGGGCGCCGCCATGGCGGGGGCCGTGGTCGCCGGGCGCGATGCCGGGGGGCACGACGACTTCGACCAGGCCATCGGCGCCATGACGGGGGTCCGGGAGCGCGCCCACACGCCCGATCCGGCCGCCGTGAAGGTCTATGGAAGGTTGTTCGGCTTCTACCGCGAGCTGCATGACGCGTTCGGCACGCGTGACTACGAGAACAGCCTCTACACGGTGATGAAGGGGCTGCTGGAGATACGCGACGAGGTGCGTGGCGCATGAGCCACGAGGACCTGAGAGACGCCGTCTACGAGTCCAACGTAGAACTGGCCCGCGCCGGGCTGGCCGTGCTGACCTGGGGCAACGCCAGTGCCGCCGACCGGCAGGCGGGCCTCATGCTCATTAAACCCAGCGGCGTGGCATATGACGATCTGCGCCCGGAAGACATCGTGGCCGTCGCGCTGGAGACCGGCGAGACAGTCGAGGGCGAGCTGCGTCCATCCTCGGACAGTCCGACGCACCTGGCCCTCTACCGCGGCTTCCCCGGCATCGGGGGCGTCGTGCACAGCCATTCGACCTGTGCGGTGGCCTGGGCCCAGGCCGGCCGGGAGATCCCCTGCCTCGGCACCACCCACGCAGACCACTTCGCCGGTCCAGTGCCGCTGACCCGCCAGCTCACGTCCGCCGAGATTGACGCCGATTACGAGGGCGGCATCGGGACGGTCATCGTCGAGCGCTTCGAAGAGGGCGGGCTCGATCCCGCCTCCGTGCCCGCTGTGCTGGTGCCCGGCCACGGGCCGTTTACCTGGGGATCCACGGTCCAGGACGCCCTGCGGAACGCCATCGCCCTGGAGGAAGTCGCCCGCATGGCCCTCCACACCTTCGCCCTGCTGCCCGACGCCGGACCCATCCCCCGGCCCCTGCGGGACAAGCATTACCAGCGCAAGCACGGCCCCGACGCTTACTACGGACAAGAGCAAGTCTGAATTGTGAATTCTGGATGATGAAGAACGACTTACGGCGGCCAACCGGTCGGTTCTACCATTTATAATCGTGCATTCCTCATTGCTTCAAGGTGGCCGATGCCCGAGAGCGCCGACCGACGCAAGCTGCTGAAGTCCATCTACCGTGCCATCGAGTGGGACAGGCTCTACGAGCTGCGGCCCGAGTCCACACGCGAGGAGGTGGACGAGCTGTTCCGCGAGCTGCGCGAGATGCTGGGGCCCGAACCGGAGGAGGACCTGGCCGCCGAGGTGGCCGGCGGAGACGCCGTGCTGCACACCGACGGCGCCTCACTGGGCAACCCCGGGCCGGCCGGCATCGGCATGGTGCTGAGCACCGAGGACGGGCGGGAGGTGCTGGCCTGGGGCGAATGCATCGGCCGGGCCACCAATAACGTCGCAGAGGACCGGGCCGCCATCCGGGGGCTGAAGAAGGCGCTCGAACTGGACGTGCGGCGGATCCGGCTGCTGACCGACAGCGAACTGCTGGTCAGACAGCTCAGCGGCGAGTACCGCGTCAAGAACGCCGGCCTCCAGCCCCTGCACGCCGAGCTGACTGGTCTGCTGGACAGGTTCGAGGCGCACGAGGCCGGGCACGTGGCCCGGGAGCAGAACCGCCGGGCCGACGCGCTGGCCGCCCAGCACGCCAAAGCGGCGAAGGGCTGAGGACAGGCCGGAGCGGCACAATGGACGAGCCGGGGGTCAGCCGAGAGGGCTTCTGCGAGAAGCTGCCCGACGGCCGGCTGCTGTGCCTGGCCTGCCAGCGAGGCTGCCGACTCAGGCCGGGCGAGCCCGGTTTCTGTCGCGTGCGCCGTCGCCGGGGCGACCGGCTGGTCCCCCTGTCCTACGGGCGGGTCGCCGCGCTCCATCCGGCGAACGTCGAGCGCAAGCCGCTCTACCACTTCCATCCGGGCCGGGTGATGCTGTCCGTCGGCGGTCTGGGCTGCAACTTCCGCTGCCCAGGTTGCCAGAATCGCGACCTGTCGTTCGCGCCCGTGCCCGAGGCCCTCAGCGGCGTGCGCTTCATCCCGCCGGAGGAACTCGTCCGGCGGGCCGCCGAGGGCGGGATGCTGGGCGTAAGCTGGACGTACAACGAGCCGGCCATCTGGTTCGAGTACACTCTCGACGGCGCCCGCCTGGCCAAAGAGCATGGCCTGCTGACCAACTACGTCACCAACGGCTCGCTCACCGAGCGGGCGCTCGACCGGATCGGTCCGCACCTGGACGCCTACCGCGTGGACATCAAGGGATTCTCCGAGGGGACCTACCGCCGGGTGGCCAACTTCCCCCGCTTCCGCGGCATCCTGCGGGTCGCCGAACGGGCCAAGCACCGCTGGAACATGCACGTCGAGTGCGTCACCAACATCATCCCCACGCTGAACGACGACGGGGACGAGCTGCGCGGGATTGCCGACTGGATCGGCGAGTCTCTGGGGCGCGATACGCCCTGGCACGTGACCGCCTTCGCGCCCCACGGCGACCTGGCTCACCTGCCTCGCACGCCCACTGCCACCATCGAGCGGGCGCTGGAGATCGGCCTGGAGGCAGGGCTACGGTTCGTCTATCCGGGCAATGTGGCCGGGCATCCGGCGGGCAATACGCGCTGTCCCGACTGCGGCGAGTTGCTCATCGAACGGAGCGCCCTGGCGCCGGCTACCTCGTACCTCCGAGACGGCGCCTGCCCCCGCTGCGGCGCATCCCTGCCCGGCCGGTTCGACTGAGCCGGTGGGCCGGTATTCACTCGGCGGCTTCGGCCTCCTCAAGGGCGCCCCGGATCTCCTCCTTCAGCGTCTCCACGATGTCCGGGTCGTACCCCACGTGCCACCCCACTATGGTGGCGTCCGGCCCGATCACCACAATGGTCGGTATTGGGCCGATGCCGTAGGCGTCAGAGATGGAGCGGTCCGCGTCGCGGAGGGTGGGGAACGTCAGGCCCAGTTCCTCGACGATCCCCTTCGCCGCCTCCAGATCCCTCTCCGCGTTGACGCCGAACACGGCCACGTCCTCGCCGCCGACCTCCTCCCACAGCTTCTGGGTGTGCGGCAGTCCCAGCCTGCACGGCCCGCACCAGGAGGCCCAGAAGTCCAGCACCACGGCCCTGCCCCGCAGGTCAGCCAGGGCGACCTCGTCCCCCTCCAGGGTCTCGGCCTCGAACTCGGGCGCCGCCTCCCCCAACAGCTCGGACTCCTGCTCGCCTGCTCCGGACGGCGGGCCGAACTGCGCCACCTTCTCGATCCCTTCCGGCGGCTGGAAGGTGAAGGTGCCCTCCGGCAGGGCCTCGTCCAGGGCCACTTCGTCCACCGAGAGGGTGATAGTGGCCGACTCCGGCAACTGCGCCGCCATCTCGGGGGGCATCTCGGACGCCATCCGCCGCAGCATCTCAGTCATGTCGGCGTGGACCTTCAGCACCAGCCCGTCCTTCACCCGGTGCCACACCTTCAAGGGGACGACCGGGCCGTCTTCCCGCGGGCGGGGGAGTTCCTTCCGACCGCTCAACACCCAGCAATCGGTCCCGCTCAGCTTCTGCCGCGCCGCGAGTTTCGGCTCAGCGAGTTCCTCCATGTACACGTCCGCCCAGTCCCGCTCTTCCGGTTTCTCCCCCTCCCCGGCCACCTGACTCAGTGGGGTGATGGCCTGCGCAAGCAGCTCATACATATCGCCCGCGTACTCCTTCTCGGTGTACTGATTCAGGGGCGCGACATAGGTCACCACGGTCTCGCCGTCGCAGTAGATCTCGCTCATCCCGGTTCTCAGCTTCAGCTTCCCGCCGTCAGCGTAAACCAGCTCCAGGGGCATCTTCTGGCGGTCCGGCTGACCGGCCTGGACGACGCGCACCGTGAATGTCCCCGCCATCCGGAAGGTCTTGGCCTCCTTCATCGTCTCGACCATCTGCCGGGCGACCTCGATGGCCGCCGGGGCATCCTCGGGCAGGGCCGTCTGGAGCGCCGTCTCGGCGGGCGCCTCCTGCCCCGCCGCCCAACCGGCGCACAGCAACAGTGCCGCCACAAGACACGTGATCCCGCCTGCCGGCCTGCGCCTTCTCATCGTCTTCTCCCGCTGAGTCAACCCCCCCGGCCCCCGCCGCAGCCAGCGCCGCTGCCACTGGTGCAGGCTACCGGCCCCGCCCGCGCCTGTCAAACCGGTGCGACACCCGGAGCGGACATGACCGGAAGGCAGCAGGGCGCTCAACGTCGTGAGCGACATGACGTTACTCACCGCCATGAGCCTGCGAAACGGGCCTCCGAGGGGCTGGCACGCCTGCCTCCCGGCTGCCTCGTTGGCGTTCCTGTGCAGGGGGGTTGCACTGGCTCGGGAGCGACCGTCCGGGTGTCGTAGGAGCCGGATCGCGCCTGAGGGTAGCCGAACCCCGGCAGGCCAGGTTCTGGGAAATCGCAGTTGACTCTCGCACGGCGCATACGTACCATATTAGTGTGCCGACTTGGGTGTTGGCCTCCTTTACCGATGGAGGAAAGGAGCCGAGTATGTGGGGACCCTTCGTGTCGTCTTGCAGAGGTAAGCACCTATGTCAACGACTGAAGAGTTCCGCTTCGCGGTCGGCCGTCCCACAGGACCACGTTCATGTGTCTGGAAGCTGTGGGTGCAGCGCAATGACGTCCACGTCCAGCCGCGGATGATGGGTTCAGACGCGAAGGTGAGCCTGCATGAGTCTGGAAGGGGTAACTACTCGCTGACCACGGCGTGGCTGAGGGAGAAAGCTCCGCACGGCTTCGCACGCGCTGAGAGACACATGTGCACGTGGCCGATGCCTCAGCCTGACGGCCGGAAGTCAGCGCATGTCTTCCGTATCATCATCCCGGCGGACGAGCTTCGGCCCCTCAACTCCGGGGAGGACCTGAGCGCAGTGACGTGGCTGCCGGCGCCTGCGCCTGGACAGGCCGCCGTCATTGACTGCTACCTCACCCCCCCGGTCAAGAACCGTCCTGATGCTGCAGCATCCCCCCACAAGCAGCTCACGTCATTGGGCTGTCATGACGGTCGCTGGCTCGTGGCACTGGTGCGTACTGGAATCCTCGGGCAGCGGATTGGCAACGCCCTTGAAGACGCCCGACGCCAGGTGAGAGCGGCTGCTAAGGCGAAGGGGCTGGCGCCGAATCCCCGCTACCGGGCGGCGCTGTTTGTGGAAGGAAATGGCGACGCGAAGGGGTTGATCGAGCTGATCCCGTTCTAGCAGCCTGTTGAGGAACTGGGCTCGGTCGCGCCGCCGCTGCCAGTCTTGCGGCTTGCAGGCCGCGCCCGCGCCTGTCAGACCGCCGCTTCCCGCCCCGGCGACGCGGGGACCCACCGGATGTAAGCGAGCGGAACGGCCCCGCTCACGTGCCCATATGTCGCCTCCAGGAGGTCTTGTTTCGTCAGAGAGCCTGAGCACCCGACGTGGCCGGACAGTGAAACGGCCGTTCACAAAGTGCATCGTCGGACCGGCCTGCCAGTCTGCGAGTCAGGGGCCATGAGATACAGTATAGCCGTATAGGCTATGCTGTCAAGCGCGGGACGCGGGGGGAATCAGACACCGACCAACGGATGGGCGTCTACGCGCGTTCATCTGCGGTTTCCCGCTCTGCCGTTGTCTCTGTGGTCAGTTCGGGGAACCGCCGATGAACGCAGATGAAGACAGATGAGGTCAGCCCTCCTCGACGAACTCCTCACTGAACTCGCCGGTGTCGGGGTCGCGCAGGATGAGCTTTGTGCGGCCGTCGGGCATGCGCTCGCGCTTGATCAGGATCTTCCCCTCGTGCTCGACCTTCGGGGCGGAGATGCGCTCCGTCTTCCGCGCGCCGCGCCAATCGTCCAGCTTCACCGGCTCCCACCGGCCGGACTCGACCGAGGCGTAACAGG
>CAYFVS010000434.1:0-1765 GCA_964346565.1 uncultured candidatus Brocadiaceae bacterium
GCCCAGACCGACCGGGGCGGCTGGTACTACACCCCCGAGTCCGACCAGCACGAGGGTGCCGTCACCATGGTGCAACTGCAGGGCCTGCGGGCGTGCGCGAACGCGGGCATCCCCGTGCCGGAGCGCACCGTCCAGCGGGCGATGGCCTACGTGCGCGCCTCGGCCAATCCCGACGGGGGCATCGCCTACCGGCTGGGGCAGGAAGGTCCGAGCCGCCCGGCCATCACGTGCGCCGCGGTGGCCACGATGTACGCCGCCGGCCTCTACGAGGGCGAGCTGGTGGAGGGCGCCATCGGCTTCGCGCAACGCAGCGTGCCGACCTCCGCCCCGACGCCCGCCGGCGGGTCGCACTTCTACTACGCCCACCTCTACCTGTCGCAGGTGATGTACTTCCGGGGTGGTGAGCAATGGCGAGACTACTTCCCCGCCCTGCGCGACTGGCTGGTGGGCGCCCAGCGGGCCGACGGGAGCTGGCAGGGCGAGTTCATCGGGCGGGGCTACGGCACGGCCGTCGCGCTGATGATCCTGCAACTGCCCCGCAACAGCCTGCCTGTCTTGCAGCGCTGAAACGACCATGGAGGAAACACCATGCCCCCACCCGCGAGCGAGCCGCTGCCCGAGGACGACCGCCGGGCCGTTGAGCATCTGGTCCGGGCCTACGACAAGATACGCCAGGAGATGGCGAAGGTCATCGTCGGACAGGAAGCCGTCCTGGAGCAGATGCTGATCTGCCTGCTGGCGGGCGGCCATGCCATCCTGGAGGGCGTGCCCGGCCTGGCCAAGACGCTGATGGTGCGCGCCCTGTCCAGGAGCCTGTCGCTGAGCTTCCGGCGCATCCAGTTCACCCCCGACCTGATGCCGGGCGACATAACCGGCACGGAAGTCATCGAGGAGAACCGGGCCACGGGCGCGCGGGAGACGCGCTTCCTGAAGGGGCCGATCTTCGCCAACGTCGTGCTGGCCGACGAGATAAACCGCACCCCCCCCAAGACCCAGGCCGCCCTGCTGGAGGCCATGCAGGAGAAGCAGGTCACCGCCGGCGGACAGCGACATGAACTGCCCCCTCCGTTCTTCGTGCTGGCCACACAGAACCCCATCGAACAGGAGGGCACCTATCCCCTGCCGGAGGCCCAGGCCGACCGGTTCATGTTCAAGATCCTCGTCTCCTATCCCTCCTACGAGGAGGAGTTCCAGATCATGCAGCTCACCGCCGAGGAGCCATGGCACGGCGTGACCCCGGTGCTGGGCGCGGAGGAGATACTCGAGCTGCAGGGGATCGTCCGGCGCGTGCCCATAGCCGACTACGTGGTGGACTACGCGATGCGCCTGGCCCGTTCCACGCGGGGCGAAAGGGGTGAGGCGACCCCGGCGTTCATCCGGGAGTGGGTGCGGTGGGGCATAGGTCCGCGCGCGTGTCAGCACATGATCCGCGCCGCCAAGGCCCGCGCCCTGCTGCACGAGCGTTGCCACGTGGCTGTGGAGGACATCCAGGGGGCGGCCGCCCCCACTATGCGCCACCGCCTGGTCACCACCTTCACCGCCGCGAGCGACAACGTGACGCCGGACGACGTTGTCGAGGCCCTCCTCGAGCACATACCTGCCAGGGAAGGCCCCCTGAGTGAGGACGAATCGGTACAGGAAGTACTCGGACCCGGAGACGCTCAGTAGGATCTCCGGGCTCGAGCTGCGCGCACGCCACGTGGTGGAGGGCTACCTGGTGGGCCTCCACCGGAGCCCTTACCACGGGCTGAACGTGGAGTTCGCC
>CAYFVS010000435.1:0-11364 GCA_964346565.1 uncultured candidatus Brocadiaceae bacterium
CTGGGCCACCGTCGCGGGCTGGTCCGAGGACAGCTGCCTCCCGTCGGAACGTGTCAGCTCCCATCGCAGGCGCGAGTTATGCATCACCTGGTGACGCAGCTCCTCGACGCCGGTGAACCGGCGTAGGTCCGAGTTGAAGATCCTGGCCAGGTGCATCAGCGCCTCCATCCGGTCCCGGCAGACGGACTTGGGGCTGGGGCTCATGGAGAGGACGTGTTGCGCCCAGGCCCGCTCGAATGCCTCCAGACGCACGTTCGGCCCGAGAGCCTTCTGCAGGGCCGTCTCCTGGCCGTCGCCCCGCGAGAGGGAACGTATCAGCTCGTCCAACATGTCGGCGTAGCGTCCGCCCTCTCCGTGGGCCAGGAAGTGGACGATGGACCAGCACTCTGCGTAGGTGAGGTCGGCCCGACGGTTATCGGTGCGCACGTTCTGGAGCCAGGCGTCGGTGTCCATCGAGAACAGCTTCCTGAAGCGGATGTACCGCCCGGTGTGGACTGCCTTCTGCACGGTTCGCAGCCTGGAGGTGGGCACCTCGCCCAGTTGGAAGCGCTCCCCGTCCCAGGTGGCCTCGGCGAAGTACTCGGCCAGCCCTTCGTTGAGCCAGACCGGGCAGTCGGGCGAGACGGCCAGATACATGAACTGGTGGAAGCCCTCATGGTAGAGCGTGCGAAGGACCTCCTCGGCCGTTCGCCCGTCGGCGTGGGCGGCCAGCAGGCGGTCCCTGGAGTTGAACACACCGGTCGAGCCGTGAACCTGTCGCGGCACGTGCCGACGGTAATCGGCCTCCCGACGGAACACCAGGACACTGAACCTGCCCTTCGGCTCGCCGTAGTCCCGGAAACGCTGCGCGTACTCCTTGTGGATCTCCTCCATGTGCCGGGCGACCACTTCGGCGAACTGCTCGCCGATGTCCGTCTCGATGTGGTAATGCGGCGTCTCCCGCACGTGCGCCAGGCCGGCTGCAGCGGTCGCGGTCGACGCAGGCGAACCGAGAAGGCACACCAGAACCAGCAGAGTCGCCGCGCCGAGGAGTCTTGCCTGCATTCGCCTGCCCATGGTTCGTCAGTTCAGGGGGAGAGACCGGCTTCACTTCATTCTACAGAGGCCAAGGAGCTGTTGAAAGCGCAGGTTCAGCCAGCTTCCTCGTCCGCCGCCGCGCGCAACTCGGTTCGGCACATCCGGGCGCCGGCGGCCAGAAGGGCCATCATGCAGGACAGGATCAAGGCGCAGACCAGGACCACGCCCAGGGCGGCCACCACGCCGACCAGGCCCCCGCCGGCAATGCGCAGGGCGACAGTGCCCCCGTAGGCCAGTGCAGTATGCACCAGGAACAGATAGCGCCCCTGGACGGCACTGCGCCGCACGCCTCCGTAGTCGCGGTCCCGCGCTGCCGATTCGACAATCCCGCACAGGCGCCACACGAACACTGCCGCCGCCACCAGCCCGGGCGCGTGGAGGGCGAAGAACGCCGTTTCGCTGCCCGTGAGCCGGAAGACGATGGTGCGACCCAGGCTCAGCAGCAGTCCGACCACGGCGATCCGCCGGAGTGCGCGGCCGCCGGCCGTGCGCAGCCCGACTGCCGCCAGCAGCGCCACGGCCCATCCGCCGGCGTCCGGCACCACGTGCAGGAGCGGCACGCAGATGGGCAGGAAGAAGGGGAACGCCCAGAGCACGGTCACGAACAGCCTGCGTAAGGCGTGCAGCCGCTCTTCATCCTCGCCCTTCTCAGGGGCCGGGGCTGTCTGCGTCATCTGTATCCGTTCCCTTCCCGACTGCCGACGGCCAGGTGGCGCGCGAGCGGGACTTGGCGCGTTTCTCCTCGTACATCCTGGCGTCCGCTTCCGCGAGCAGTTCGTCCAGGGTGGTCGGCCTCTTCGGATCGTGGACGGCCGTTCCCACGCTGACCGACAGGTCGTACGGTCTGCCCGCCTCTGCGTTGTGGCGGTTGATCCTCTCGGCGATTCGCTCCCTCAGGTAGTCCCTGCTCTCGGCGGCAGCGTCCAGGGCCAGGACGGCGAACTCGTCCCCGCCGATGCGGGCGGTGATGTCCGATTCGCGGAAAGCCCCGCGCAGCACCTCGGCCGCATCCTTGAGCGCCTGGTCACCTTCGTTGTGTCCGAGTCCATCGTTGATTGTTTTCAAGCCGTCAATGTCAATGAACAGCAGCAGCATGGGCTGACCGGTGCGGCTGGCGACTTTCAACTGCTGGCTGGCCAGATGGAAGAAGCCCCGCCGGTTGTGCAGGTCGGTCAGGGCGTCCACCAGGGAGAGCACGCGCAGTTCCCGGCGCAGGCGCACCTGCTCGGTGATGTCGCGGGCGATGACCGAGATGCCTTCCACTGAGCCCGCGTCGTCCACCATAGGGGACAGGGTCATGGACACGTGCAGGACGCGGCCGTCGCGGGTGCAGCAGTGCACTTCGTGGTGTGGTGCGCTCTGTCCGGCGGCGACCTTCTGCAGCACATCTTCGAACTCCTTCCTGGAGGAGTCCGTCAGCAGGTCAGCCAGGGGGCGGCCCACGACTTGGTCGTCATCGAACCCGTAGACGCACTCCGCGCCGACGTTCCAGTCGGTGATCACCCCGCTGGGGGTGGTGCCGATGATGGCATCCTCGGAGGCCTCCACGATGGCAGCCAGGCGTGCATAGGCCGATTGGGCGCGCTTCCTCTCGGTGATGTCCTCGGCCACTTCCACCGCCCCCTGCACTGTGCCTTCGGCGTCCGTGACCGGATAGGCCCGGATGCGCCAGTGCCGCCCGTCGCGGCTTGTCATCTCCTTCTCGGCCGGCGATCCCGCTTCGAGCGCGTCTGCTACCGGGCAGCCGAGGCACGGTTCGTCCGCCGACTGCCAGAGACTGTAGCAGTGCCGCCCCGTGAGCTGGCCCGGTTGCAGGTTCAGCGCCTCCGCGGCAGCCCGGTTGGACCAGAGCACGCGCATGCTGGTGTCGTGGTAGACCACCACTTCGGACATGCTGTCGAGGATGGCTTCCTTCTCGCCCTCGCTCTTGCGGAGGGCCTCCCGGGTGCGCTTGCGCTCGGTCACATCGGCGACCATGCCGAGCAGGCCGGAGGGCTCGCCGCGCTCCCCTTCGATCGGGATCCTGGTCACCTCCGTGACTGTAGTGCCGTCCTTGCCGGATACGTGCTGCACGATGGTTTCCGGAAGCCCCTGGTCCAGCACGCGCAGGTCCCCCGCGCGGTAGCGATCAGCCACGTCGGGGGGATACAGATCGTAGTCCGTCTTGCCGACTATCTGATCCACGGGTCGCCCGGCCGCCCGGGCGAACTGGTCGTTGACAGAGACGTAGACCAGGTCGGGGTCTTTGAAGTAGATGCGCTGAGGGACGTTCCGCAGCAGGAGATCTTCGTGGCGCTCGGCTTCGCGCAGCCGGCGGTTGACTGCTCCCTGGACGAACGCGTAGACCAGGAACGCCCATAGAATGCACTGGACTACCGTCAGGTAGCCGCGGGCGGGCGCGATGAGCTGGGCCAGGCGGCTTTGGGGCAGGGCGCGTCCCAACCCGAGCAGCCCGGTCGTGAAGATGAGAGCGAGCAACACGACGGCACAGTCAACACGCAAACCGTTGCGGCCCGACAGCAGCCAGTGCAACAGTGCGCAGGCCGCTGCCGTCAGGCTCAGCAGCTCAACGACGCCGGCGAAGTCCATGCCTGCTCCCCCTCAGAAGACCGGTCCAGCACCAGCCGGCCAGCAGCAGCGCGCTGGCCGCATAGCATACGTGCTCGACTGTGCCGAGTTGAGGCGCACCCAAGAGGACTCTGGTTACCCGGACCGTCCAACCCGCGAACAAGCAGTAGAAGGCCAGCAGAAGCAGGCGCCAGTGCTGGAGGTGCTCGACGCGGCGGCGGCTCAGGGCGACGAACACCGCCACCCCCAGGCCGCACAGGAAGGTCACAAGTTCAGTTTGAAACGCCATCCTCTACACTGCGCCAGCCTCTATGTTATGACACAGCAGAAGCTTAGGACGCGTTGGCGCCTCGGTCCCATCTGCCTCTGACTCAGGCCGACTGCTGTGCAACTACCGTACCTTCCGGCTGCTGCACGCTACGGCAGAGGATGCGGATGGTACTTGCGACGGAAGGTAGGGAATGCTATAGTCTGTCTTTGAGCATGTGTAAGCCGTTGGGAGCCAGTGTGGGGCAGCACGGTCCGAGGGGGCGCGGAACCGGATCGGGGGGGCTTCTGAGTGCCGTGCATTTCTAACCCATTTGGGTGTTACCAATAAAGGAGTGGGGAGATGGGTAAAGTGGAAGATGCTGTTCGGGACCTGATCTACTACCACGGCAAGCGCGCTGCCAGAGAAGTTCTCGGCGAGCTGCCGGACCGGGTTCGCGATGCACGACGCGCTTTGCGCGAAGTTCAGAACGCCGTGGAGGAGTTGACGGCGCAGGTGAGGGAGCTGACCGCCGCGCGGAAGCGGGAGATGGCCGTCCCGCCCGCCGAGGAGGAGGAAGTCGAAAGCGCCAGGTTCGACCGGCGCACCCTCAAGAGCATGAGGCGCCGGTTCGACCTCACGCAGGAGGAGCTGGCGAAACTGCTCGAGGTCTCGCCAGTGACGGTCACCTCCTGGGAGACCGGCAAGTCGCGGCCGCGCAGCTCCAACCTGGCCCAGATAATCACCCTCCGCTCGATGGAACAGCAGGAGGTGGACACGGCCCTCGGGCGGGAGCACCTGCCCGCCGCCATAAGCCCGGCCGAGGTCAAGCGCGTCCGCCGTCAGCATGACCTGACGCAGCGGGAGCTCGGTCAACTCGTCGGGGTCTCCACCGGCGCCGTCACTGCCTGGGAAACCGGCAAGACGGGGCCGACTCGGCAGAACCGGAAGGCTATCCTGGAACTGGCCGGCACGCCTCGCGCCGGGGTGGACGCACGGCTGGGGCGCATGGCTGTCGCGGAAGGCGCCGAACGGCCCCCGCGAGCGGAGCTTCCTGCCGAGGACGTCCGCGACATCCGCGAGCGGGCCGGCCTCACCCAGAAGCAGATGGCCGAGAAGCTGGGCGTCTCCGCCAACACCATCTCCAACTGGGAGACCGGCCGCACCGAACCCCGCCGCTCCAGCGTGCAGAAACTGCTCGCCATGCGGTAGCCGCGCGACCCTCGCGACCACAGGATGTGACGGCGTCGGTGCAGTGGTTGCAGCCTGCATCCGGGGCTGGCAGACCTGCTGCGAAGGTAGCGCGCGAGTTCATCCGGCTACTACCGCGAGTCGGAGATGCTGCAGACGGTGAGGCTCCGCAAGAGCTATGGGATGCTCCGGGCCGCGGAGCCGCAGCAGGGAGAAGCCCTGTAGCTCTGCAGCACCGTTGTCCGCTTCGGGCGCTGGGAGGTTTGTGCACAGCCTCGGAAGGCCGCCGTTGCGCCTCGGCGTCCTTGTTGATCTGCGGTCTCGAACTCGGCAGAGCTTGTCCGCCATCCGCCTGGCGGGTGCCTTCCTCCAGGGCAGAGGTGGCACCGAAGGCCCAACCATCTCACGTTGGCGTCCGTCGTGTTAGCCAGGCCGCCGCGCCGCCCTACCCAGGGCGTACGCTCAGATGACGACCTTCACCGCGTGCTCGCCCTCGCTGAACACCGGCAGCACATTGCCCTCGACCGCCTGGCCGTCGCACGTGATGCTGGTCGCCCCGGTGCAGCGGCCCTCCGTGTTGTCCAGCTCGATGTCGTAAGTGGCGCCCCGGAACTTCCTTACCACCCGGGCGCGGGGCAGGGACGCCGTCAGGCACGGGTCAATGAGCAGCCCCTCGTAACTGCGCCGGGCGCCCAGGATCCACTCCACCAGCAGCACGGTGAACCACCCCGCCGTGCCCGTCCGCCAGGGCAGCCCCGCCTTGCCGTAAACGTAGGGGACCATCGAGTAGGAGTTGGTGAACATGAACGGCTCGACCCCGGACTGCGGGATGGGGTTGTCCGGGTTGTCGGGGGCCACTTTGACGAAGGTCCGCCACGCCTGCTCGGCCCGGCCCAGCACGCAGTCCGCCACGCCCTTGAACCCCGCCGCGTGGTTGTAGCAGCCGCCGTTCTCGTTGCGGCCCGGCATGGTATTGGACATGCGGCCCACCCGCGGGTCGTACTCGCTGAAGGGCGGATAGCAGATGCGGTAGCCCACGTCCTCCTCAATCATCTCGTCCACGCTCTCCATGCAGGCGCACGCCCGCTCCCGGGGCGCGATGCCCGAGAGCACGGCCCAGCTCTGGGGATTGAGGAAGATCTGCCCCTCGGCGTTGTCCTTCGAGCCGATGCGGTAGCCGTCGCCGCAGATGGTGCGCACGTACCATCGCCCGTCCCAGGCCAGCTCGTTCAGCCGCTTGCCGAACTCCTCGTAGCGCTGGCGGGCCTCCTGCTGCACTTCCGTCTCGCCGATCATGCCGGCCAACTCCGCCACCTCCCGCAGCCCGTAGCAGAGCTGCTGGGTGACCATGACGCTCTCCCGCTCCCCGGACTCCGGCGTCGCCTCCAGCCCGTCGTTCCAGTCGGCGTGGTGCTGGTCGCATAGGCCGTGCGCGCCCAGATCCGAGGCCAGGAACCGCATCGCCCGCAGCATGTGGTCCCAGACGGTGCCCGTCTCGTTGCTCTCGAAGTAGGGCACCTCCCGCTCCAGGAGCGACAGGTCGCCGCTTTCCTTGATCATCCCGGGCACAGTCAGCATGATCCACGCCGGCTTGTCGGCGTATTGGAGCCGGTTCAGGGGGCGGAAGCTGTGGGGCACCTGCCCGTCCGGATACTGGCTGCCAAGCGCGCGGAGCAGGTTCTGCTCGGCCAAGTCGTAGTTGACCATGCACAGCGCGTTATCAATCTGCACGTTGTCGCGGAAGCCGCTCTTGTTGATCAGGTAGAGGTAGAGCTGTTTCTTGACAAAGTGGTTCATCAGGGAATCGTAGTGGGGATTGCCCGTCTCGACGCGGAAGGCGGCGGCGCGTTCCGCCTCGCCGGCCTGCTGCTCTTCGCACATGCGGTCCAGCTCGGCCGGGCTCAGCTTCGCGCGCAGGTCGCGCACCTCCTCGGCTGAGGCGGCCTGGCCGATCAGGAAGTCCTCCCGCCCGGTGCCCCCAGGCGGGACCGTCAGGCGGGTCTGCACCACGCCGGCACAGTCCGGCCCGCAGCCGGTCCGGTTCCGGCAGTCGTAACCGTACAGTATGCGGGGGGTCCCCACGGAGAACTCGCTGCGCAGGAAGTGGTCGCGGTAGCCGTCCCCGGCGGCGAAGTCCTCCAGTGCCACCAGGTAGCCCTTGAACCGGTCGGTGGGTGCCAGGCGGTTGCGGTTGGTGATGAGGACGCCCCCGATCTCCGGCAGCACCTCCGCGTAGTTGTCCTTGCCCACCGGGTTGCCCTCTGCGTCGCAGCCGTTGAGCTGGAACATGGCGTAGGCGAACACCGAGAGCTCGCGCGGCCGGTCGGTCAGGTTCTTGATGGTGACCGTCCAGACCTCGATGGGGTGCTCGCGGGGCACGAAGCACCGCTGCGTGGCGCGCAGTCCTTCACACGTGCCGGAGATCTCCGTCCTGGCCGCGTAGAAGCGGCACTCGTAGTCCTGGACCGGCTCGGGCGCCGGCGCCCCGGCGGGGCAGAAGACCGTGCCGCTCCCCTCGTCGCGGATGTAGACGTACTTCGCGTCCCATCCGACCAGCGTCACGCGCCGCCCGGCGTCGTCGCGCACGTAGGTGGTGCCGTCCCCGATGTTGGTGAACTCGACGTACAGCTCGTCGGCGCCGACCTTGTTGTAGTGGACGTTGGTCCACTTGCGCGGCGGGTCATTTGTGGTCAGCACGAAGCAGGCGTCCTCGTCGTCGAACCGTCCGTACCTCTCGATGGTGGACATGCGGGCCCTCCGCGGTGGTGGGTAACGACGGCGTCCGGGGGGCTGTCGGGCTCAGGCGCACCGATGTGAAGCCGCGAGCCCGTCTGACTTCCGTGCTTTGGACTCCAGACTTCATACTCCGCAGTTCACGGGCTCCGTCCACCTGCGCGCGGAGCGCTGAGTCAGTCTGCGGCCGGCGGCAGGGGGCGGACGGGCACGTAGAGTTCCGACTTCATCTGCGCGTAGTCCGACGTCATCCCCTGGCCCAGGAAAACCTCGTAGTGCGCGTCCATTGCGGTGTAGCCGTTCTGCGCGCACCAGGCAGCCATCCGGTCTATCAGCGACTCGGCATCCGCGACCCCCACCGGCTTGACGGCGACCACGGCCTTCATCGCCTGCAGCTCCTTGACGTCTGTGAACTCGCCCAGCGTGCCGGCCAGCTTGAGCGCGTCGTCGCCGACCGGGATGCGCACCTCGGTCAGCCAGTGCTCCTTGCCGACGAGCTTGGGGTTGTTCAGGTAGGCCAGGGCGACGTTGCCCCGGGGCATCACGCCTTTCTGGCCCGCCGGCTGGCACAGCCGGCCAATGGCGCCTCCGACCCCGGCGTAGTCGCCGCGGGAGATGGTGTAGAGGACGACCTGTCGGTCGAGTTCGCGCAGTTCGACCGGTTGCTCGGGCTCCGGCGTCTGATCCTGTGCGGTGACCAGTCCCGCCAGGAGCGCGAGAACCGTCCCGAATGCCAGCAAGCTCGCTCGACTGCGTGCCATCACCTCTGCCCTCCGTTTGAGTGTATGGACAGGCGGCACCATACCGCCGCCGGGTGAGGCCGTCAACCACCAGCGTTCTTCCAGCCGTCGGGGGGCTGGCAGCATGGGCAGCAGTGGCTGCTGCGCCGGTCGCTCCTGACGCGCCGGATTCCGCCGTCGCAGCACCCCCGCGGCGAGCAGCCCGGGGACGGACGCTTCCTCCTGCTCAGCGCAGCACGAGTTCCATGCCGTCGCAGGCGAGTCGCACCGCCACGTTCCGCTGCCCGGCCAGCGCTTCGATGCGCGAGAGCACTTCGTCGTGGTCCGCCTCCACGATCTGCGAGCCGCAGTGGTTGACGACGGCCAGCGGGACGCCCTCCTTCTGGCACCAGGTGAGCTGTGTGCGCACGGGCGTATGGCCGATCAGCGTGTCGCCCGGCTTGCGCACCAGCGACTTCTCGATGCTCGCCCCGTCGCCGATATATGCCCTTGCGCCCTGGAGGGCCGCCTGGCGGTTCTCGATATAGACCAAGTCCGGCACGTAGAAGATGGTGACGACGCCGGCGCTGATGCGGTAGCCGACGGCCGGGGCGCGGGTGCTGTGGACCACCGGGAACGCCTCGAAGCGGATGCCCCGCACCCGGAACGGCTCCCGGGGCTCGACCACGTGCCTGTCCCGTATGTCCCAGTCGCCGATGACCTCCCAGGTCTCGTCGGTGGCCCAGACGGGGCAGGGCGCGCCGTCCTGCAGGCCGCCCACGTGGTCCGGGTGGCCGTGGGTGATGACCAGCGCCTGCGGGTTGAGCCGGTTCAGTTCCTGGCGCCAGTCCGTCCCGCAGTCAATGGTCACGCCCTTGCCCTGGTAGGTGACCTCGCAGCAGGCGTGCATGCCGTGCAGCTCGGTGCGCGCCTCGATCTCGCCGCGGGTTCCGTGGAAGGTCAGTTTCATCGTTCTCCTGCTGGTCAGGTGGGCTTAAGACCTCCATGTTTGAGCGGGAACCGGCGGCGGTCAAGGCGTTCACGGCGATTACCTTGTCAGGCGTGCGCCCGCCCCGTTAGCATCCGCCCTGTTCGAGTAGCAGACGGGAGGCGGCCGATGGAGGTCAGATGGGATTGGCACGTCCACTCGCGGCACTCGCCGTGCGGGAGACCGGAGGCGAACCTGACGCTCATCTGCCGCGAGGCCAAACGGGCCGGACTGGAACGGATCGGCATCACCGACCACCTGGACGGCCCTGACAGCGCACCACGCCTGTTGGCAGCCCGGGCGGAGTACGATGCACTGTCGGACCACGATTGGGTTCACTTCGGAGTCGAGGCAGGCTGCGCGCAGCGGGAGGACGGCGAGTTCGGGCTCTACCTGCCGGAGGAGCTGCTCGGGCAGCTCGGGGTGAGGTACGTGATAGGGGGCGTGCACTCGGCGTTCGACACGCCGCAGGAGCGAGAGGCGGTCATCCGCTGCTACCACCGGCAGTACATGTTCCTGGCCGCCGACCCGCAGGTTGACATAGTGGCGCACCCGTGGTGGTGGAACGGGCCATGGCGGAACGACGACGGCCGGTACACCGGGCCGCCCTGGTTCGACGACTTCACCCTCGTGCCGGACTCGATGCACGACGAACTGGCGGCGGCTGCCCGCGAGCACGGGACGGCCATCGAGATCAATGCCAGCGCCATCTTCACCAATGACTGCTATCCTGAGCCGTTCAAGCGTCAGTACCTCGACTACCTGGCCTACCTGAAGGAGGCCGGCGTCACGTTCTCGTTGGGCTCCGATTCGCACTGTGCCGGCTACTGCGACCACCTGTCGGGGATGCAGGAGGAGCTGAACCACCTGGAGCTGAGCGAGGAGCGCCTGTGGCGGGACTTCTGAGGGCTGAAGGAGGGGAACCTGGGCGAACCCAACATCGTTTACATACACTCCCATGACACGGGGCGCTACGTGCGGCCGTACGGGCACGCCGTGCCCACGCCGAACCTGCAGAGGCTGGCGGAGCAGGGCATGCTGTTCCGACAGGCGTTCTGCACCAGCCCCACCTGCTCGGCCAGCCGGGCCAGCCTGCTGACCGGCCTGTGGCCGCACAACAACGGCATGACCGGCCTGGCCCACCGCGGCTGGAGCCTGAACGATTACGGACAGCACATCATCCACACGCTGCACCGGGAGGGCTATCACTCGACGCTGTGCGGCGTGCAGCACGTGGCGAACTGGCGGGAAGGCAACGCGCCGGACATCATAGGCTACAGGGAGCACCTGAGCGAAGGCCCCGAGCAATGGGAGGAGCGCGCCGCGCAGTGGCTCCGGAACGGCCCGCCCGAGCCGTTCTTCCTCTCGATGGGGTTCGTCGAGACCCACCGGGACTTCCCCGAGCCAGCCTGTGACTGCCCGGAGACCGATCCCCGCTACGCTCGCCCGCCCGGACCCATCCCCGAGACCCCACAGACCTGCCGCGACATGGCTGCCTTCAACACGCTGGCCCGGACGCTGGACGCGAAGATGGGCGTCGTGCTGGATGCCCTGGAGCAGGCCGGCCTGGCGGAGCGCACGCTGGTGCTCTGCACGACGGACCACGGCATCGCGTTCCCGCGCATGAAGTGCAACCTGCACGACAGCGGCATCGGGGTGATGCTGATGCTGCGCGGGCCGGACATCCCGGCCGGCCTCGCCGTGCACGGCATGGTCAGCCACATTGACCTGTTCCCCACGCTCTGTGAGTATCTGGAGATCGACTCCCCCGACTGGCTGCAAGGGGTCTCCCTGATGCCGCTGGTGCGCGGGGAGGCGGAGGAGGTGCGGGAGGAGCTGTT
>CAYFVS010000436.1:0-8651 GCA_964346565.1 uncultured candidatus Brocadiaceae bacterium
GCGACTACGAGCTGTTCAAGGCCCGCCTGCGGGTGACGCCCGACGGCACGGGGGCCGAGCTGGCGGCCGTGGCGCAGCTCACCCACAACAGCCATGACGACACCTCCCCCGCATTCAGCCCCGACGGACACTGGATAGTGTACGTCTCCGAGGAGCTCGGCACCCGGAACGTGGCCCTGATGGACCGCAACGGCCAGTTCGTGCGCCTGCTGACCCGTGAGGAAGCTCGGGGCGCATCTCATCCCGTCGTGCTGCCGGACAACGAGCGGTGCCTTTACGTGTCCGGCACGGATGGCGAGACCGACTACTACGTTTGCGGACTGGACGGGCGCGGGCGCCGTCGCGCCTCCTCTCAGGAAGTGAAGCAGATGCTCTTCTCATGGGACGACCAGACCCGCCACGCCTATCTGATGACGGAGGCTTTCGGCCGGGAGGAAAGCCTGGGCGTGCTGATGGGTCTGCCCCGGACGGCGGGCCTGGGGGATCTGCTCGGGCTGGCGGAGCTGAACTCCCCCGGCCTTGAGCAGTACCGGCAGAAGATACGGGCCGCGCAGAGCGCCCGCGAGGGCGGACAGCTCCGCCGGGGACCCGAGGTGAGCGTCGGCGCGACACACATGGTGGACGTGGGCGTGTTCGTCTCCGAGCCGGAGGAGGACCCCCAGGACCGGCCCGCCCAGGGCTTCACGCGTTACCTGCTCAGCGCCGCCATCCCCCTGTTCGGGGGCAGCCTGGAGCGGGCCATCGAGCAGCGCGACCGCTGGCAGGAAATCGTCTACAGCCAGACCTATCGCAAGCGCCAGGCGGAGCTCTACTACGAGGTGGCCTGCCGCTACTTCGACCACAGCGAGCAGCTCGCCTGCGCACGGCTGCTGCATCGGATACTCGACCTGAACCGCAAGCGGCGCTTCCTGCTGGAGGCCCGCTCGGAGGCAGGGCTGGAGCGGCCCGACAAGATGGCCGAGGCGGACGCCTACGTCCAGGAGTCCCAGGCCGAGTTGGACGCCGCCCTGGGCGAGGCCGAGGTCGCCCGCGAGCGGCTGATGGCGGCCGTCGGCCTGGAGCGGGGCGAGGGCATCGAGATCCAGCCGGCTCCGCTGGATTGGCAGCGGCTGCCCGTGGAGGTGCCCCTGCTCCCGCGCATGCAGGCCCTGGCGCAGGTCAACCATCCGGACGTCGCCCGGCTGAAGTTCCTCGAGCTGCGCGCCGCTGCCATACGCGACATGGGCGCGCCGGAGAACCGATCGCGTCCCACGCTGCACGTGCGCTACGGGCTCGGCGCGGAGCACTTCTTCAGCGAAACGGTGGACGACTTCATCAGCACCGCGCTGACCCACGCCATCCCCCTGGGAACGCTGGGCCTGGAGGCGGCCTATCGCGAGCAATGGACCCATGAGATGATGGCCTATCGCCGGGAGCGGGAGCAGGCGCGACGGGACATCAACGCCGGCCTGGCGGAGACCCACGCCGCCCTGCGGCGTCTGTGCAGCGACTTCCGGTCGGCTCTGAACTGGCGCGACGTGGCCGCCCAGCGGGCACGCCTGAGCCGCATCTACAGGAGCGAGGGCTCTTTCCGGGCCGAACCGCCGGAGGCAACCGACCTGATTGACGCCGAGATAGCCCACCTGCACCGGGTGGTTGACGCCGTCGAGGTGCGGGCGGACTTCTGGCGCGGCCTCGCCCGGTACTACCAGCGCAGCGGGCTGGCCGCCGCCCTGCCGGACGTGTTCGGCCGCGCCGACCAGCCTGAGCGGCGCGGGCGGGCGCTCTACCTGTGGCGTTCGCTGGAGGTCGTCCTGCACCCCCAGCAGCGCGACCGGTTCCTGCGCACCTGCGCGGAGCATGGCATCAGCCGCGTCTACTGCTTCGTATCGCGAGTCGAGGACAGCCTCTACCTGCGCAGGCACAAGTGGGAGTTCGGCTACTTCCTGGACCGCTGCCGGCGGGAGGGCATCGAGGTTTACGCCCTGATGGGCAACCCGCAGTGGCTGCGGGAGTCCTACCGGGAGGAGGTCGGCGCCCTGCTGCGGAGCGTCATCGAGTTCAACGCCCGCCGACAGGAGGACCGCGCCGGCTTCTGCGGCGTGAAGGTGGACGTCGAGCCACACGCCCTGCCCGGGTGGCAGGACGAGGAGCGGCGGGGGACCCTGGCACGGCAGTACCTGGAGCTGCTCGACTACGTGCGGGCGCACCTTGGCCCGCCGGCGGACGGCCTGAACCTGGCGGCCGACGCGCCTTACACGTGGGCCGGCGTGACAGTCGGCGAGGAGAGCTTGTTCCGTGCCGCGTGTGAGAAGCTGGACGAGGTCACCGTGATGGCCTACCTGGATGAGCCGGAAGGTATAGTGGCGGCGGCCGAGCCGCTTGTGCAGACGGCCGAGCAGGTCGGCGTGGCGGTCGAGGTGGGCGTGGAGACCGCGCCAGTGACTGAGGAAGGCGTCTCGTTCGCCGCACGCAGCATCGAGCAGCTCACGGTCGCGCTCGACCGGGTCTATGATGCGCTGGTGGTCCATCCGGTCTTCGTGGGCTTCGCCATCCACGACTACTCCGGGCTCAGGCAGATGATCGAGGCGACCCATGCCCATTAAGTTCCGTCGCATAGAGGACCGGAAGGCATCGGTGATGCAGCTGCGCCAGCGCAAGGAGGAGGCGCGGCGCAGGGCGCGGCTGCTGCCGAAGCTGGTGACCCTGTTGCTGCTGGCGGCTCTCGCGTTCGGGGGGTATTTCCTGCTGCGGCCGCCGCGCATCGTGGCGCCGGCTTTCGTGCGCGTCGAAAGCATGGAGGTCGTCTCCCCCCTGGCGGGAACCGTCGAATGGATGCTGCCTCTGGAGCAGGAGCAGATTGAGCGCGGCCAGCCCGTGGCCCGCATCGTCCCTCAGCAGGAGGCCGGCACCGGCGCCAGGGCACGGCTGGCCGACCTGCGGGTGCGCCTGGCCGACGTCGTGGCCGACCTGAAGCAGGAGCACCAGGCCCGCCGGGCGCTGGAGACATCCCTGGCCGCCAGGAACGAGGACCTGCGGGCGGAGCTGGCCCGGACGGAGGCCCTGGTGGCCGAAGCCGAGGTGGCCCTGAACCACGCCCGGCAGGCGCACCGGAGCCAGCAGGCAGAGCTGGAGATCGCCCGCCAGCTACACCGCACGGACGCCCTGACCGCCGACGCACTGCGCCGGGCGGAGGAGCGGGCCCGCCTGGGAGCAGCCGACCTCGAGAAAGCCCAGATGAGAATGGAATCGCTTGCGGCGGAGCTGTACGCCGCGCGCGTCGCACTCCGCAGCTTCGAAGCGGAGCGTGAGGCGGAACTGCGCAAGGCGGACGCCCGGCTGGAGGCACTCGACGGGCAGAGGCAGGAGCTGAGCGCGGCGGTAGCCGCCCAGGAGGACGCCATCAGCGGCAAGGGCGAGCCCATCGAGGTCCGCGCGCCCGCTACGGGGCTGGTGCTGGCCCTGCGGGCGGCGGAAGCGTCACAGGTCAGCGCCGGCGACCCCCTGCTGACCTACTACAAGCCGGAACAGAAGATGGCCCGTGCCGCCGTCCCCGTTCAGTATCGCGGCAAACTGAAGCCCGGGCGCCCGGCGCGCCTGTACCTCTCCGGCGCCGACGACCCAATCCCCGGGGAGATCGCGCGCATCTACGAGCGTGTCGAGCTACTGCCGGGCGAGCTGCGCGGACAGCGCCCGTCCCGACCCCGGACCATCCCGGTGGACATCCGGCTGACGGGACAGAGCGCCTCCGGGCTGTTGCCGGGGGACATCGGGGAAGTCGTCATTGGGAAGTGAGATGGAGCTGCTGGACCGCATACTGATCTTCCTGCAGAACTCGCTGTTCTACGTGCAGGCCCAGTTCGCCCAGCGGACGGTGCTGACGTGGGCGCTGTTCTTCTTCCCGCTGGTCATCTTCTTCGAGCTTCCCCGCTACGCCACGCCCCTTGTCATCATGCCGCTGCTGCGGCTGTTCGGCCTGCGGCGCGACGACCAGGGTCGGAAGGCGCAGTTCCTGGCCCGTCAGCCCCGGGTCAGTGTCCTGGTAGCGGCCCGCAACGAGGAGGAGGTCATCGCCAGCACGATCGAATCCCTGCTCAGCGTCGAGTACGGCGACCTGGAGGTGGTGGTCGTGGACGATGCCAGCACTGACGCCACCTACCAGATAGCCCGACGCTACGCGGACCGCGGCTTGATCAAGCTCTACCGCAACACCTCTCCCACGGGCCGCACGGGGCGCCCCACGGCCTCCAACTTCGCCCTGCGCATGTGCACCGGCGAGTTCATCATCAGCGTGGATGCCGACACCACGTTCGGCCGGGACATGCTGCTGCACGCCATCGGCCCCTTCGAGGACCCCGAGGTGGGGGTCGTCGCCGGAAACATCAAGGTCCGCAACGAGGGCCAGTCCCTGTGGGCCGACCTCCAGGCGGTCGAGTACCTGATCAGCATCAACCTGTGGAAGCAGTGGACCACCTTCAAGGGGACCACGCTGGCGGCCTCCGGCGCCTTCGGCGCGTTCCGCCGGGAAGTGCTGGCGGACGTCGGCGGATGGGATCCGGAACTGACCGAGGACGCCGACCTGTCAGTGAAGGCGAAGAAGCTGGGGTGGAAGATCGTGTTCGCCCCGCGGGCGGTGGCAATGACCACCGTGCCGGCCACGCTGGCGGCGCTGGTCAAGCAGCGCATCCGCTGGGACCGCGGTTTCCTGCGCACGTTCTTCCACAAGCACGGCGACGCCCTGAAGTTCTGGCGCTTCGACCTGGCCACGGCCTGGGAGCTGGCCGTGGAGTACCTGATGGTCGTGGTGTTCAACCTGCTGTTCCCAATCTACCTGTTGTTGATGATCATCTACGACGTGAAGCTGCTGGCGTTCATCCTGGCCTTCTGCTACGTGTTCTACAGCGCGTTGACGCTGCTGACGCTGCTGGTGGCGGTGGCCGTGAGCGAACGACGCAAAGACGAGTGGCCCCTGGTGCAATACGCCGCGGTCTATCCGCTCTACAAGGGCCTGTTCCGCTGGGTCAGGACCTGCGCACTGGTCCTGGAACTGCTGCGGCTGAGATACCGGGACCCTTACCTGCCGGAGAAGGCATACGACAACGTCGAGATCTGGTGAGCATGGGGGACATCCTGTGCGGCTCATGGTGATAGGGGCGCACCCGGACGACCCGGACAGCTCCGCCGGCGGGCTGGCCGCCCGCTGCGTGGTTGACGGCGGGGAGGCGCTGCTGGTGTCTGTGACGAACGGCAACGCCGGCCATCACCGCATGGCCCCGGATGAGCTGGCGCGCCGGCGGGCGTCCGAGGCCCGCGCCGCCGGCCAGGTCATCGGCGCGGACTACGTGGTGCTGGACCACGACGACGGGCGGCTGACCCCCTCCGTGGAGATACGAGAGGAGCTGATCCGCCTGGTGCGGGAGTTCAAGCCCGACCTGCTGCTGGGGCCGCGTCCGGCCGACTACCACCCCGACCACCGCGCCGTAGGCCGGCTTATGATGGACGCCTCGTACCTGCTGACCGTGCCGCTGATCTGCCCCGGCACGGCAATCATGCGTGACATGCCGGTCATCGCCTACACGTACGACCGGTTCACCACGCCGAGGCCGTTCCGCGCGGACGCCGTGGTGGCCGTGGACGAGCAGTTCGAGAGCAAGGTGCGCATGCTGGCCTGCCACGAGAGCCAGGTCTTCGAGTGGCTGCCCTACAACGGCGGGTACCTCGAGCAAGTCCCGACGGGACAGGAGGCACGGCTGGAGTGGCTGCGGGGGCGGTTGGCGGAGCGGTACGGCCGGGTTGCGGACGCCTTCCGCTGCCGGCTTGAGGAACGCTACGGCTCACCGCGCGGCGGGGCGGTGCAGTTCGCGGAGGTGTTCGAGATATGCGAATACGGGCGCCGCCCCGAGCCGGAGCTGCTCGAGGAGCTCTTCCCCGCCTGAGCACTGTCCCCTCAATCGAGCCACGCGTGCAGGGCCGGATCCCCCTCGACCGAGGCGTGCATCAGCGCGAAGTCATACCGCACCGGGTCCTCCGGGCACACCCGGCGGAACGCCTCCGTGACCTCCAGGGCGGCTTTCAGGTCACACGTGCGCCTGGCGGTCAGCCCCAGTCCGCGGCAGACCCGCCACATGTGCGCATCCAGCGGCACCACCAGCCGCTCGGTTCCAATCCCATCCCAAAGCCCCGGGTCCACGGCGTCGTCCCGCACCATCCAGCGCAGGTAGAGGTGCCAGCGCTTGCAGGCGCTGCCTTTCCTCGGGTCGGCCACCAGGTGCGCCAGGCCCCCGTTCCGCTGCAACTCGTCCGCCAGCCCCCGCAGGCCAGGCAGAATCGTGGGTGAGTCCGGCCGGTCGTGCGCCGCGAAGCAACGCTGGAGCGAGCCGTACTGGCCGACCACCCGTGCGATGGCCGCCAGCAGGCGGGCGAACTGGGCCCCGTCCGCGAAGCGGTGCACGAACCCGGCGGCGGCGCGGCGGCGGGCCGCCGGGCCGGCCTCCAGCACGAACTCCGCGGGCCGTTCCCCCATCCGGCCCAGCGCGTCCGCGACCGAGGCCATGATCTGTTCCAGCCGCCCGTAGGAAAGGCATGCGGCCACCAGCGCGGCCACTTCGCCGTCGGCCCGGCGGCGATAGCGGTAGGTGAAGCTCACCGGGTCGTGACGCGCGTGCTCCGCGGTCGCGTACCGATCGTAGAGCTGCTCCAGCAAGCCGCGCAGGTCTCGGTCCTTCCTCACGGCTCAGCCCCCAGCCAGGTGCTGCGTGAGGATGCGAACGCCGATCAGACACAGGATGACACCGCCGCACAGTTCCGCGTAGCGCTCGATACGCTGCCCGATCCTGTCCCCCAGCCGGATGCCCGTGGCGCACAGGGTGGCGGTGACAATGCCGATCCACACGGCCGGCCACCACACCAGCACTCCCACCATGGCCAGGGACATGCCCACGGCGAGCGCGTCAATGCTGGTAGCAACCGAGAGCCCCACCAGGCGCCAGCCCTCGACCGGTTCGCGCATGGCGCCGGTCTCGAAGCCGAGGGCCGCGTCGGCCAGCATCTTGCCCCCGATGGCGACCAGCAGGCCGAAAGCCACCCAGTGGTCCCAGGCCGCAACGTAGACCCGCAGCCTGCTGCCGGCCAGCCAGCCCACGACCGGCATCAGCCCCTGAAACCCCCCGAAGTGCGCCGCCACCCGCACCACGTGGCGACGCGTCACGCGCTTCAGCGCTATGCCCTCCGCCACGGACACGGCCAAGGCGTCCATTGCCAGACCGAGCGCCACAAACGTCAGTTCGACGAAGCCCATGGGGGTCCCCGGAGGCTGGCTGCGCGGGCCGCTACTCGGACAGGGCGGGCTAGCAGCCTGCTGAGGAACTGAATCTGGTCGCGTTGGGAGCGCCGCGTGGTCGGATGCAAGGCGCGCCGGCGCAGGCGATGCCCTATGTATCGTCGAGGAGGCGCAAAGCAACAGACGGCTGCGCGCCGCCCCAACCCTGTGGGCCGCCGCCGTTTGCGGCGCATCTCCGTGTTGCTCGGCCTCGACGTGCCGCCGCGGGCACGCCTCCGGCCTCGCGCCTTCATCTGCTTACAGCTGGCGGCGGCGCGGCCGAGCCCAATCCCTCAGCAGGCTGCTCGACCGTTGCGCGGATCTGGCGGACCAGCTCCGCGTCGCCTTCCACCGCAGCCTCGAACGGCAGCAAGTGCCAGGTCTCCGTCATGGATGCGCTCTCGCCCGGCTGCAGCGTCATCTCCGGCCCGACCACCTCCAGCTCCATGTAGCCCTGGTCACCGACATAGACCTCGCGCGCCGCCTCCGGTTCGGGCGGCGGGGTCGAAGCCAGCTCGAATGACTTCACGTACAGCAGTTCGTCCCTCACGCATCCCAGCCAGCCCGGCGGGCCGCTGATGAACGCCTTGCCGCTGGCGCCGGCGGGCCTGGCGAGCAGCATGCCTTCCACCTTCTGCCACTGCTCGTCCAGCGTCTCGCCCTCGGCGGGCCGGTACTCGGCACCCTCGCCCAGAGGCACGAACGCCACGCAGCCGGACCCCACCTGCGTGACCTCCCAGATGCCCCACGTCACCGGTTCGTCGCCGGTGTTAACCATTGTCTGCTGGATCGCCAGCTCGGTCCCTTCCGGCGCCAGGCGTATCTCCCGGTCGAAACGGACGCCCAACTCCTCGCTGGGCTGGCCCTTCAGGCGGACGGCTTTCTCGTCGGTCACCTCGGCCTCGCACGGCCCGGCGTCCAGGGCGGCTGGCGGCGGCCAACCCCACGCCTTCTGCGGCGCGGGCCACAGCTTGTAGCCGCCGTAGTTGAGCCAGCCCCAGGTGTCAAGTCCCTCGGTCTCGCCGCCCGTCTTCTCGGGCACAAGCTCCGGGTTGACCCATAGCACGTTCGGCCCGCCGACGGGGGCGTACTTCATGATACGCGCCACCTGGGGCACCACCACTACTTCCACCTCTCCGTTGGTCAGGAGGTAGGAGTCCTTCCAGCCGCGGAAGTCCATCCGGCGCACAGTCACGGCGTCGCTCCTCTCTTCTTCCTGCTGCTCGGCGGCCACCGCACACCCCGAGGCCAGGGCCACGCCGACCACCACCAGAACCGGCAACCACGCCACCGCGCAGCGTCTGCACGTTCTCATGAATCTCCCTCCAGTCGAGTGCAGGTTCGCCCACTCGCT
>CAYFVS010000437.1:0-6916 GCA_964346565.1 uncultured candidatus Brocadiaceae bacterium
GATTCCTCACCACGGAGACACGGCAAAGCCAGTAGCAACCACAACGACACTACGAGCACGACGAAAGGCTACATAACAAGGATGAACAGGATAGATAGGATGAATGGGTGGAACTTGGATCGTCTTTGTTGGCCTCATCCTGCTTATCCTGTGAATCCTGTTCCGTTGTTGTTCGTAGTGCTCGTCGTGTCGTCGTGGTCAGCCCTCCCGCTGCTCTTCGAGCGTCAGCCACTCCTGCTCGAGCCGCTTCAGATGGCTGCGGATGGACATGAGCCGCGCCGGCGGGAGGCGGTCAACGATAAGCACGCCGTTGATGTGGTCCAGCTCGTGCTGCCAGGCGCGTGCGGCCAGGCCCTCGGCCTCCATCTCCAGCCGCTCCCCCTCCAGCGTGTAGGCCACCACGGCCACGCGCTCCGAGCGGGCCACCAGCACCCGCAGGCCCGGCAGGCTCAGGCAGCCCTCCTCCTGCTCCACGTAGCCCTCCCGCCCGACGATGCGCGGGTTGACGTAGATGCGCGGGCCCTCGCGCTCCATCTCGACATCCAGGGTCACCACTCGGTCGGTCCAGCCGACCTGTGGCGCCGCCAGCCCGACGCCCTCGGCCGCGTACATGAACTCCAGCATATCTTCGGCGCGGGCCACCAGGGCGTCGTCTATCTCCTCGACCGGCCGGCAGCGCTTGCGCAGCACGCCGTCCGGGTAGATCCTCAGTTCCATCGGTCTGCTCATGTGGGTGCGCGGAGTGAACGGTACAGCCTACCAGAAACCGCGGGCTCGGGAAAGGTAGGCGGCCGTCCTCGCCCTGTCCGTCAACGCACCGCACGCCGTCAGCCGTCCGCTGCCCCCGCTCCCTCCACGCCCTCAACCACGCGGATCTCCTCCTCGGTCAGGGCGTAGAGGCGGTAAACGATCTGGTCAATCAGCCAGTCCGTAGAGCGGATGCTGTGCACGTCGTACTCGCGCGTTTCCGGGTCCGGCTCTGGATACCATTCATCCGAGCCGATACGTCCGAGCAACCGCTGGCGCGGCTCTCCTTGTGCGCTGTGATCTGCCCCCGTAGAAGGCGCCTCAGTAGTAGCGCACGGTGACCTGGCTCAGGCGGGAGCCCCGGGGCAACTGAAGCGCCCACGGTGGGTGGCGCCCCTGATAGGCGGCGATTCAGAACAGGTATCTCTCATCAAACTCGATCCCGTGCCTATGCAGCAGTCGCCGGAATTCCTCCTCGAACCCGAACTCCTTGTGGTGCCGCTTCTGCTGCTGAATGTAGCGCTTGGCCGAGGGGACGGCGGAGGCACTGACTGTGAAGGCGCCGTATCCCTTCTGCCAGGCGGCATCGGCCAGTTGGGGGAACTGACGGTGCATCCAGCCCGAGGAGGTGGACTTGATGTGCCGCATGAAATCGGAGATACCGGTGGTCGGGCGCACGTCGCAGAGGATGTGGACATGATCGCCTGTGCCGCCGACTTCGTGAGCGAAGCCGAAGTCGTTGTTGATGGTCCGGGCGATGTAGGCGTGGAGGCGGGAGCGCATATCCTCGTAGAGGGCGGCCACGCGGTCTTTGGTGCTGAAGGTGCAGTGGTAGGTGAGTTTCGTGTAGCTCTGGGGCATGACTGGTCGGGTCCTCTCTCTGAGTCGCCCCCTCCGGGGGCTCGTTGGTCCTTCCCGCTCCCTATCCCATCCGGGGGTTCGCGCGCCCGCACAGCGGGCGTTTCACCCCCGGCTACGTCTGAGATCGCCCACTCCGTGGGCTTCCTTCCGACGTTCGCGTTGTCGGCCCGCCCCAGGGCGGGCCGTTCAGCCATAGCGCAGGGCGACCCGGCCCCCCGAGGGAGCCCTGGGGCCAAACGGGTCTAACCCCGGTCCCAGAGCCCCGGAATGGGGCGATTCAGTCTCTGGGAGGACCGCCTGGATGAGAAGCTCCTCCGTCGTTCGCTCGTCCGCTGTGCTCAGGTGGGTCCGTGTGCCGCCGAGCAGGTCCGCGACTTCCTCCACCAGAGCGCTGTGGTCCTCAGACTACTCCTCACACTTTGGCAGGCGCTTCAGCAAGTAGTGCTCGGAGAACAGCCCGTAGTTCCGTGTGAATGACTGCTCCATCCCTGTCTATCCCACGTGGATAGGGAATCACGCCACGCCATGAGAATAGCCTTTGGGGCCTGACATGTCAACCGGCGGGGGACTGGCGCGCACTTGAACAACATGCCCGACACGTGTATGCTATATGCTATGGCCTATGGCCTGCACAGGGATGAAGCCTCCATGCCTCGCGACGGTGCCGGGGGCGGCCGTAAAGGGGATGATAGCGTGTCTATTAAACGCTATGTTTCAGAGATAGAGCGCCGATGAATCAAGGGCTCTGACGAAACAAACCCCTGAGGAGGTGAGATATGGGCATCTGAGAGGGGCGCACCCCACGTCGCGACGGCGCTCACGCGCCGGTCACGGCCTCCAGCACGCCCCGGACGTAGGACTCGTCCACCGGCACGGGGTTGGCCCGGCTGGAGCCGCTGCTGAGGGCGTAGTCGAGTATGGCCTGCTCCCACCGCTCTTCCGGGTAGGGGCCGAGGGTGTGGGGCATGTCGAGACAATCCAGCAGCCCGCGGACGACCGCGGTGGGATCGCCACCCATGGCCTGGCGGAGGGCGGCGTACTTCTCCGGGGCGGCGCCCATGTTGCGCTCCAGCACGGGTGGCATCAGCGCCGCGCAGACCAGCCCGTGCGGCAGCCCGTAGCACAGGCCCACAGGATGGGCCAGCCCGTGCACCGCGCCCAGCCTCGCGCTGCCCAGCGCCAGCCCGGCCATGTAGCTGCCCTCGGCCAGCGCCGAGCGTGCGCCCATGTCCTGGCCGTCCTCGAACGCCACGGGCAGATTCGGTGAGATCAGCCGCACGGCCTCCAGCGACAGTGCCTCCGTCGTGCGCACCGCATGGACGGAGAAGTAGGATTCGATTGCCTGGACCAGCGCGTCCATGCCGGCCCGCGCGGTCAACTCCGGGGGGCAGCTCACGGTTAGCTCCGGGTCGGTGATGGAGACGGTGGGCATGAGGCTGTCCGCCCGGATGCTCTTCTTCAGCCCACGCTCGCGGTCGGTGATGACGGCGTTGCGGGTGACCTCGGCGCCGGTGCCGGCGGTGGTGGCCACAGCGACGTGCGGCAGGCCGGGGGACAGCACCTCCCGGCCACTGTGGAACGCAACCGTGGGCGCGCGCTCGTCGGCCAGGCCGGCCGCTGCCTTGCCCACGTCCATGGCGCTGCCGCCGCCGGCCTCGACCACCAGGTCGCACCCGCTCTCGCGCAACGCCTTCCGTGCCGCGTCAACAACCTCCACCGTCGGCTCGGGAGGCACCTGCTCAAACAGCACGACCTCGACCCCGCCCTCCTCCAGCAGGTCCACCAGGCGGTCGGTGATGCCCGCCTGCCGCAGCGCGCTCCTGCCCGTGACCAGCAGCGCCATCGTCCCCAGCCCGGGTGCCTCGTCGCGCAGCGCCGTGACGGCCCCGGGACCGACGAACGAGACGCCGGGGAAGTTCAGCTGCAGCCACCTGTCCATGTCACCCTCCGCAGTGCTCCCGGTCTGACGGTTCCTCGACCCGTTCGAGACACAGCACGTCGAGTTCGACGCCGGCCTGTCGCAGCATGTCCCGCGCGAACAGGTCCGGATACGCGACGGCGGCCACCACGCGGCGGATGCCGGTGTTGATGATCATCTTCGAGCAGAGCCCGCAGGGCACGTGGGTGCTGTAGAGGGTGGCACCCTCCATGCGGATGCCGTAGCGGGCGCCCTGCAGCAGGGCGTTCATCTCGGCGTGCAGGCCGCGGCACAGCTCGTGGCGCTCGCCGCTGGGCACGTCCAGCTCCGCGCGCAGGCAGCCGACCTGCGCGCAGTGCGGCAGGCCGCTGGGGGCGCCGTTGTAGCCGGTGGCCAGGATGCGCTTGTCCAGCACGACGGCAGCGCCCACCTGTCGCCGGAGACAGGTGGAACGCCTGGCGACCTCGCGGGCGATGCGCATGAAGTAATCGTCCCAGCTCGGGCGGCTCTGCTGCGCCGGGTCCGACATGGCTGCCTCCGGGCCTCAGTCACCTGCATTCCCGCCGAGCAGCGCGGAGATATTCTCGGCGTTCGGCTCCCGAACGATGCCCCGTTCCGTGATGATGGCGCTAACCAGCTTCGCGGGGGCGACGTCGAAGGCCGGGTTGTACACCTGGGTCTCTTCCGGGGCGATCATCCGCCCACCCCACCGGGTGATCTCCTCCGGATCCCGCTGTTCGATGGGTATCTGGCTGCCGGTCTCCACGGACAGGTCGAACGTGGAGGCGGGAGCGGCCACGTAGAACGGGATGCCGTGGTGGCGGGCCAGCACGCTCAGCCCGTAGGTGCCCACCTTGTTCGCGACGTCGCCGTTGGCCGCGATGCGGTCGGCACCCACAATGACGCAGTCCACCTTGTCCTCGCACATCACGTCGGCGGCCATGCTGTCGCAGATGAGGGTCACCGGGATTTCCGCCTGCTGAAGCTCCCAGGTGGTCAGCCGGGCGCCCTGGAGCAGCGGGCGAGTCTCGCCGGCGTATGCGCTGACGCGCTTGCCCTGCTCAGCGGCGGCGAACAGCACGGCCAGCGCCGTCCCGTAGTCCGCAGTGGCCAGCCCGCCGGCGTTGCAGTGGGTGAGAACGACGTCGCCGTCTTCCAGGAGTTCGGCACCGTTGGCGCCGATGCGGCGACAGGTCTGGCGGTCCTCCTCCAGGATGCGCTGCGCCTCGGCGAGCAGGCGCTCCTTCAGCTCGGGGACTGCCAGGTCGGCGTTCTCCCGCGCCGTCCGCTCCATCCGCTCCAGCGCCCAGAACAGGTTCACCGCCGTCGGCCGGCTGGTCTCCAGATGCTCCTTGACGCGCAGCAGGTCGGCCATGAGGCCCTCGAAGCTTTGCGCCGCGCTGTCCCGCACGCCGAGCACCAGCCCCATCGCTCCGGCGACGCCGATGGCCGGCGCCCCGCGGACGCAGAGCGTGCGGATGGCGTCCCACATCATTTCGGGCTCGTCGCACCGCAGGTACGTGAACTCCTCGGGCAGGCGCCGCTGGTCCACCATCTCCACACAGCCGTCCAGGCCGCCGACCCAGCGGATGGTCTCAACAGGCATCGTTTGCCTCCCGGGGTAGCTCGCTCGGTGTGGCACGGGCGCCCTCGCCCGTGGGCTCTGAGCCGGGGGCGTCTGAGCCACCCTTCGAAGCCCTACGCCCCGAACTTGTCCAGCCAGCCGGCGTTGGCCAGCATCAGGGGCAGCAGGTACATGGCGCGGAAGTTGCCCAGCCCGCCCGCGTTGCACTCGTCCTCGGTGAAACGTGGCCGGCAGTCCGCCGCGCAGCGGGGGCCGTGCACCAACAGCGGCACGGGATGCCAGCTGTGCAGTTTCATCGGGCATGGCGTCGAGTGGTCCCCCGTCACGGCCAGCACCTCCGGCTCCGCCCCCAGCAACATGGGCAGGTGGCCGTCCACCTCCTCGATGCTCGCTACCTTGCGCCCGTGCGCGCCGTCCTCGCCCGCCTCGTCGGTGCCCTTCACGTGGATGAAGAAGTAGTCGTAATCGTCCCACCGCTCCAGGCAGGTCCCGAACTCCTCCTCCACAGTCTGGCCCGTCTTCAGCAGATCCATGCCCACCAGCGAAGCCAGGCCGCGATACATGGGATAGGTCGCGATGGCGCCGCAGCGCATGCCGAACCGGTCCGGGACGCCCGGGATGTCCGGCCGGCTGCTGACGCCACGCGTGATCATGGCATTGATGGGCTCGTGGCCGGTAAGGACCTGCTGAGCCTGCCGGACCAGGGCATTCACGATGCGGGCAGTCTTCTCGGCCTGCGGGTTCTCGGGCTCCGCCTCCTGTATGGGCTCGCCGTTCTCGTGGGGGTCGGTGTCGGTGACACCCTCGGCCAGGCCGGGGCCGCGGAAGATAACGCCGAACCGGTGGCCCTTGCCGGCCTGCATGATCAGCTCGACGTCCTCGATGCTGCCTGCCTCCCGTCGGAGCAGCTCAACCTTCTCGGCGCTGACTTCGGTAGCGGGCCGCCCGGCGCGGCGGTCAACCACCACACCACCCTCGACGGTGCAGAAGTTGGCGCGCGCGGCCAGGTCGCCGGCTTGCAGCTCCATGCCCATGCCGACCACTTCCAGCACGCCCCGGCCGATCTCCACCGTACGGGGGTCGTATCCGAACAGGCCCAGGTGGGCCGGGCCGCTGCCGGGGGTGATGCCGTAGTCCACGGGTATGATGCGACCAAGGGCGCTGCGGGAGGCCAGCTCGTCCAGGTTCGGCGTGCCGGCGTCCTCCAGCGGCGTGCTCCAGTCGTTGTCGGGGTGGCGGATGTCGCCCAGGCCATCCAGCACCAGCAGGATGAGCTTCTTGCCGCTCTCGGCCACGTCCTGGCGCTTCACAAGTTGCTCGGCGATTTCCAGGGCGTTCATGCGGACCTCTCGCTCGAACGAAGGGTGTGCCGGGTTGAGGCGTCACTATATCCCCGGCCGAGTGCCCTGTCAAAGCGGCGCGTTTACAGGCCGCCGCGCCGGCAGCTATAATGAGCCTTCTCGCATTGCTGGAAAGCGGGGGAAGCAGGTCGTGTGCCGACAGGGCATGGTGGACATATCGGCCAAGGAGCCGACGCGGCGGGTGGCCGTGGCGGAGGCCGTCCTGGTCGCCGATGAGCACACGGTCCGCGCCATCGAGGCGAATGAACTGCCCAAGGCTGGCCCGCTGCCCACCGCCCGGGCGGCCGCGCTGCTGGCCGTCAAGAGCACCCCCGCCCTTATCCCGCACTGCCACCCCATACCGCTGACCGGGGCGGAGGTGGAGTTCGCCCTGGAGGATGACCGCGTGCGCATCCGCTGCCGGGTGGCCACCGAGGCCCGGACGGGGGCGGAGATGGAAGCCCT
>CAYFVS010000438.1:0-2148 GCA_964346565.1 uncultured candidatus Brocadiaceae bacterium
GACGACGCCAAGCTGTACCGGGTGTGCGTGAAGCAGGGCGCCATCGTGGTCTCGTTCGAGACGGAGGCGGACGTGCCGCGGGAGCTCAGTCCGACCTTTCACCGGGTCTTTGACTGCTGATGGCTGAGACCTACTTCGAGCGCTGTCAGAAGGCCGCCAAGCTGGCCGCAATGGCGGAAGCCTACAACGACCCCCGTCTGCTGGTGGAGGCGCTGAAGGTCCACACGAACGCAGCGAACGTGCTGGCCAAGCCGGACGACCCCGAAGCGGTGGACCACATCTGCGAACCGCAGCCGCACGAGAACTGCCGGGTGCTGTGCTTGTGTGGTCACACCTGCAGCGCCCACAACGCGGCCGGCTTCTGCAAGGGTCACTTCTGCGGGTGCCAGGGCTGGCAACGTGGCTGAAGCGAAACCGACAGGCGGCGGGATCGCGCGGCTGATTGCAGCGCTGTCGCATCGGCTCAAGCGGGATGCGGGGGAGCGGCACTGGGTCCGCGCTGTCATGGGACCGCTGTGGAACCGCGGCGGGAAGAGGCAACGGAAAGAGCGGCGCAACGCGAAGGTGGGCTGGAAGGCGAAGCGGCGGGCGCGCAACCGGAGGCGCAACCGCATCGCTCGGCTGAGCCGGCGTCGGAACCGCGCATGACGTGTCGCGAGACGGAGTGGCTGGACGTGAGCGAGCACTGCTTCTGCATCTCGGTGCATTCACCAGACACGCGGCTGACGCACGTCCGGTGCTGCCTGTGCGGGAGCGAGCTGGAGGCGTAATGACTGTTCACCTGTGCGACTACTGCGGGGCGAAGACGGAGGACTCTCCCTGGCCGCTGCTCACGGTGACTGTGGCCGTGGGCGGTTCATCGACTGACCCGGTGATTGGCGGGGAAGCCTGCGACGAGTGCTTCAGCAAGATTGGGGACGCCATCGGCAAGCTGGTGAAGCCAAGCTGCCGCATCTCCGTGCGGGCGGACAAGGTGTCGGTGCGCTGATGGGACTGGACCAGTACAGCAAGGCGGAGCTCCAGAGCATGCTCACGGCCGAGGAGCTGCGGAATGAGCAGTTGCAGATCGAGCTGTCGAGGTTCAAGGCTGCCCACGAACGGCAGGACCGCATCGCCGAGCTGGAGAGCGGCGCCTACGAGAAGCCACCACCAGGTGACTGCGTGTCCGATGGTCACGGTGCCTGCAGCGTACCGAGCCACCAGTGCAGCACCAACGGCAACGAGATGCGACGGCTCGACGTGGCAGGGGCGGAGGCACGGCGCGAGCGGGACGAGTGGAAGTCGCGCTACCGGAACATGCAAGAGGCGGTCGCTACGGATTGCGGCCAGACGGACACCCGCATCGCCGTGCTGGAGCACGAGCTGGAGGCACTGAAGGCGGAGCGCAACGACTACCGAGACACGCTCATCGAGAGCGGTATGAGGCGTGGCAGGCTGGAAGCCAAGACCGTCACCTACGAGAACGCGCTTGAGCTGCTGCGCCGTCACTTCAACAGCGTGCAGGGGTGGCTCTGCGCGCTGGACAACCCTCACGGCAGACTGCCGCAGCAATACTGGGACAAGCTCGTGCGCGACCCGTGGGAGATGGCAGACGCAGCACTGAAGAAGGCGCAGGACAGAGAGCCACGGGGTCTGCTGGAGTACGTCTGGCCGAGCCTGGGACCGAAGCAGAGAGCGGCGGTGCTGGCGTTGCGAGACGAGAACGGGCAGCCGCTAGTCAGTGAGTCGAACCTTCCGAAAGGAGAACACGCATGATCTTTGCCAACGTCGGCCTGCACATCGACGCCGGCCTGCAGATCGCCTTCGATGAGCAGGAGCAGCCTGTCGCCAAGGTGGCCGCGGCGGGCCAGAACGGTCAGCAGGTGGACCCGCAGGACGTCATCAACCGCATCAACCTGAAGCGGGAGGCGCTCATCAAGGAGCTCACCATCGCCACCGGATGGCTCGTCGCGTTCCAGCAGAGGCAGGGGCCGAAGCTCCTGGTGCCGGACAAGCGGCTCGTGGTGCCGCGGTGAAGAAGGCCAACCACATCAAGGACCTGGTGCCGGACCAGAGGAACCCCAGGAAACGAACCCAAAAGAATCTCGGCATGATCGCTGACAGCCTGCAGGCCGTGGGAGCTGCCCGCAGCATCGTGATCGATGAGGA
>CAYFVS010000439.1:0-7964 GCA_964346565.1 uncultured candidatus Brocadiaceae bacterium
AGCTACTTAATGGCGGGCTTCGCGCTGCTGATGTATGGGACGGGCGTGGCGTGGCTGATGTGCGGATACCTGTGCTTCCCGGCGGAGGGGCTGGCGGAATTCGACGGACTGAAGTGGTCCGTGTACGGCATGCTGATTCTGGCGCCGCTGACCGGGCTGCTGGCGTTCGTGCACTACTCCGGCGGCGGGTGAAATCGCTAACGCTGGGCCAGGTAGAAGTAACCGGCCGCAACGCCGAGGGCCACCAGGAGCATCAGCACCAGCAGAAGCAGCAGCCGCCAGAGCTTGATCTCCCGGACGGGCCTGCCGCAGCGAGGGCAATGCGGCGTGCGCCCCGTCTGGTAGGTGAGGAACTGCTTGTTGCACTGGGGACAGACCAGGCTGCGGCTGTTCTGCGAGGTGTCTTCAGACCGCTCCATCTTCGCTTCCCGAATGCCTTTGACACGCTGGGACGCTTGGAGTATAGTAATGCTTTGCCCGTCCAGAGGGCAAGGGTCTTGTCCGATCACGGCCTCCCCGGTTCTTATCCCATGCGAACGCATTTCGTGCGCAAAGAGGACTGCGCCGACAACCGGCGCTGGTGCCACGTGGACGCCAGCGGGAAGATCCTCGGCCGGCTGGCCACCCGGGTTGCCACCGCGCTGATGGGCAAAGATCGGCCTGACTACACCCCCAACGTGGACACGGGGGCCTACGTCGTGGTGACCAATGCGGAGAGAATACGCTTGAGCGGCAACAAGGCCAGCGACAAGCTCTACCAGAGCTACTCCGGCTATGCCGGCGGCCTGAAGGAGACGCCGGCCGATGAGATGCTCCAGAAGCACCCCGAACGCGTGATCCGCGAGAGCGTCCGGCGCATGTTGCCAAAGAACAAACTGGGGAAGCAGATGCTGCGGAAGCTGCGCGTCTACGCCGGCCCCGACCATCCGCACGGCAACCACAACCCGGTCGAGCTGGAGGCCTGACAGGCCCCGGCCGCCGGGGAAGGCACAGGAAGGAAGACCACCGAAATGGCAGATGACTGGATCTGGGGAACCGGTCGCAGGAAGGCGGCGGTAGCCCGCGTGCGCATGCGCCCCGGCACCGGCCTGATCGAGGTGAACGGGCGCGACATGGAGCAGTACTTCGTGCGCGAGGATCACCAGATCGAGGTCCGGGAGCCGTTGCGCGCGACGCACAACCAGGGCCGCTACGACGTATTCGTCAACGTCGGCGGCGGGGGCATCACCGGCCAGGCCGGCGCTGTGAAGCTGGGGCTGGCGCGCGCCCTGCTGGCGGGAGACGCTGGCCTGCGCGACCCGCTGCGCGAGTACGACCTGCTGACGGTTGACGCCCGCAAAGTCGAGCGCAAGAAGTACGGCAAGCGCGGCGCTCGCCGTTCCCCGCAGTTCAGCAAGCGCTGATCTCTCACTCTCCCGGTCGGCAGGCGCGGCCCCCCTCCTCCGCCAGGGTCACTGAGTGTGCGGCAGCCCCGCAAGCTCTCCAGCGGGCGGTCACCCCTCTTCGTCCATCTCGGCAACGAGTTCCGGGGGCAGGTTGAAGTTCGAGTAGACGTTCACCACGTCCTCGTTGTCCTCCATCTGCTCCATCAGGTTCAGCATCTTGCGACCGTGGTCGGCGTCCAGGTCCACGTAGTTGCCCGGGACCCGGGTGATCTCGGCGGAGTCGGGCTTGAGTCCGGCCGCGTCCAGGGCGTCCCTCAGCTCCTGCAGGTCGGTGGGATCACAGGTCAGCTCGTAGACGTCGCCCGCCCGCTGGAAGTCCTGCGCCCCGGCCTCCACCGCCACCTCGAAGATCTCCTCCTCCGGCCGCTCATCGGTCGGCAGCAGCACCAGCCCCTTGGTGTCGAACACCCAGGAGACGCACCCAGAGGTGCCCAGCTCCCCGCCGTGGGCCTCGAAGATGCGCCGCACGTTGGCCGTGGTGCGGTTGCGGTTGTCGGTCAGCGCCTCCACCAGCACGGCGGCTCCGCCGGGTCCATAGCCCTCATACCGGGCCGGCTCCAGCTCCTGCCCCGCCAGTTCGCCCGCGCCCCGCAGGATGGCGCGTTCGATGTTCTCCTTGGGCATGTTGGCTTCTTTGGCCGCCTCGATCGCATATGTCAGCTCCAGGTTGGTATCCGCGTCCTTGCCGCCGGTGCGCACGGCGGTCATGATCTGCTTCGACAGGCGGCTGAACAGCTTGCCCCGCCTGCGGTCCTCCCGCGCCTTCTTGTGCTTGATCCCTGCCCAATGTGAATGGCCGGCCATCTTGGTGTTCCTCGCAGAGTTTGGATGCTTGACGCAGACAGACTAATCTCGTCTGCGCAACGGGGGAGGCTTCTCGGGGCGGACAACGGTGCGACGGGGATGTTTGCTCATGGCCGGATTCAGCCCGTGCAGAAGGACGGATGTGCGCTCAACGGCGATTATACGACATGCTCGTCCATCGTTCCAGGTAGCCGCCCACGGTGGCCGCCTCGACGCCGTCCAGACCCGCCAGGCCGTCCAGCACGCGCTCGACCAGCGCGAGGCCGTCCCGCTCCAGCGGCCGGCCGGCTGCCGAGACGAGCAGATGCCACGGATGGAGGGCCACCTGGAGCAGTCCCCCGGCCGACGGCCCCCGCAGCGCGCGCGCCATGCGCACGTAGTCATTCGGCTGCCGCCCGCCCTCCAGCAGTTGCCACAGGTAGCCGCTGATGGGCCGGCCGGCGCCGTCCCGGCTGCCGCACAGGGGCACCTCCCACAGGTCCGGCTCGCTCAGCCGGCGGGGCACCAGCGGCCGGCCGGCCGACGCCCGCACCGTGCGGCTGGCGTCGTAGCGGTAGCCTTCCTCATGGAGCGCCAGGATTAGCTCGTCGGTCAGGCGGCAGTAGGGAGCGCGGAAGCCGCGCGGCTCCGCGCCGAATGCCTCGCGGTAGGCGGCACCCGCCCGGCGGATGGCCTTTCGCGTCTCGGGCGCGCCCACGTGCACGCCGCTTTCCCGGCCGGCGAAGTCCTCGTGCTCCATGCCGTGGGTGCCATGCTCGAATCCGGGGTTGTCCCGAAGCCGCGCCAGGAGGTCGGGCCGGCGGCGCGCGGTCCGGATCAGCGCCCGTCCCTCCCAGAAAAAGGTCGCCGGCAGACCCTGCTCCTCCAGCCGCCCGGTCAGGCGCGCGAGGCCCTCCAGGCAGGCATCCCAGCGGGCCTCTCCGCCAGGGCTCACCGCGGCGGCCCGGCCCGGCTCAGGGCGGTTCGCGTCCGGGTCCACGTCCAGCGTCAGGGCGACGAACAGGGGCTCCGATGGCTGCTGCCCGACTGGCAAGGGGGACTCCTTTCGGGGCCGATTCTACGCCTGCCCGGCCGGCCGGTCAACGCAGGGCCGTTTGACAAAGCGCCGGGGCTGTCCCTACAATCTGGCCCTTCACGACACTCCGTTCGCGGTCAGGTTGCCATGGCGGACAAGGTGGTCATCGTCGAGTCGAGGGCTAAGGCGCGCACCATATCTCGTTACCTGGGCGACGCTTACGACGTGAAGGCGTGCATGGGACACGTGCGCGACCTGCCGCCGAAGAAGTTCGGCGTGGACGTGGACGAGGGCTTCAAGCCCACCTACCAGGTGCTGCCCGGCAGCCGCCGGACCGTCGGCCAGCTCCGCAAGGCGGCTCAGAAGGCAGAGGACGTTTACCTGGCCCCCGACCCTGACCGCGAGGGGGAGGCCATCGCCTGGCACCTGATGCACGTGCTGAAGGTCCCCGAGGAGCGGGTCAAGCGGGTGACCTTCAACGAGATCACCCGCCAGGCCGTCACTGAAGCGTTCAAGCACCCGAGGGAGATTGACGACAACCTGGTGGACGCCCAGCAAGCCCGCCGCATCCTGGACCGGATAGTGGGCTACGAGCTGAGCCCTCTGATCAGCCGCACCGTCGTGCGGGGCCTCAGCGCGGGGCGGGTGCAGAGCGTGGCCCTGCGGCTGGTGGTCGAGCGAGAGCGGGAGCGGCAGGCGTTCGAGCCGGAGGAGTACTGGGAGATCGCCGCGCATCTCGCCCGCACCGCCGGTGGGCCGACCTTCACCGCGGAGCTCAGCCAGTGGGAGGGCCAGGAGCCGAGCATCCCGTCCGAGCAGGCCGCCGCCGACATGGTCTCCCGGCTGGAGGAGGAGACCTTCACCGTCACTTCGGTTGAGGAGCGCACGACGAAGTCCCGCGTCTATCCGCCCTTCATCACCAGCACGATGCAGCGCTCGGCCAACACCCGGCTGCGCTTCAGCGCCGACCGGACGATGCGCGTAGCCCAGCAGCTCTACGAGGGGGTGGACATCGGGCCGGAGACCGTTGGACTGATCACCTACATGCGCACCGATTCCACGCGTGTGGCCAAGCAGGCGCTGGGCGCGTGCCGGGGTTTCATAGCGCAAGCCCACGGGAACGCGTACCTTCCGAAGAAGCCGAAAACGTTCCGCAGCCCGCGCGGAGCGCAGGCGGCCCACGAAGCCATCCGCCCCACCGACGTGCGCCGCACGCCCGAGGAGGTGAAGCGATACCTGGGGCGGGATCAGTACCGGCTCTACGAGCTGATCTGGCGCCGGTTCGTCGCCAGCCAGATGGTGCCCGCCCGCTACAAGGTGCGCACGGCGCAGATCGAAGCCGGGCCCGCCGTGTTCCAGGCCAAGGGGCGCCGGATGGTCTTCGACGGCAATCTGCGGGTGTTGCGGCCGGACAAGGAGGTGGAGGAGCAGACACTGCCCGACCTGGAGGAGGGCGAGGAGCTGGAGCTGAAGGAGCTGGAGCCGAGCCAGCACTTCACCGAGCCGCCCCCGCGCTACACGGAGGCCAGCCTGGTGGGGGAGCTGGAGAAGCGCGGCATCGGCCGGCCCAGCACCTATGCACCGACCATCTCCACACTGCTGAAGCGCAACTACGTGCGCCGCCAGCGCCGCGCCCTGAACCCCACCGACCTGGCCATGGTCGTCTGCGACCTGCTGGTGGAGTACTTCCCGCGCGAGATGGACGTCTCCTTCACCCGCAAGCTGGAAGAGGAACTGGACGAGGTGGAGGAGGGTCGGCGCGAATGGCGCGGTTTGCTGGAGGAGTTCTACCAGGGGTTCAGCCGGGACCTGGAGCGGGCGAAGGAGGGCATGACACTCCCTGAACAGGAGCAGATGGAGGTCGAGTGCGAGAAGTGCGGCCGGCCGATGGAGATCAAGTTCAGCCGCCGCGGCGACCGGTTCCTCGGCTGCAGCGGGTTCCCGGAGTGCAAGAACACGATGAGCCTGCCTCGCGAGGGCGAGCAGCCGGAGGAGACCGAGTTCGACTGCCCCAAGTGCGGCGCGCCGATGCTGCTGCGCACCGGACGACGGGGCAGGGATTACCTGGCCTGCTCGGCCTTCCCTGAGTGCCGCAGCGTGATGGGACTGGACGAGGAAGGCCGACCGGTCGAGCTGAAACCGCGCACAACCACGCTGCTGAAGTGTCCCCGGTGCGGGCGGCGCATGTACCTGGAGGAGGGCGCCGAGGAACTGCGCTGCGGGGGATGCCGCAACAGCATGCCTCTGCTGAGCGTGGAAGCGGCCCTCCAGCGGACGGAGCTGCCGTCGGCCGACGAGCTGCGGCCGTGCCCCGAGTGCGGCAAGCCCATGGAGATCCGCCGCAGTCGGCGGGGCATGTTCCTGGGCTGTTCTGCCTACCCGGACTGCAAGGGCACCGAGCCGCTGCCGAAGAACGACCTGCCTGGCCCGCAGCCCACGGTTGAGAAGTGCGAGGAGTGCGGCCGGCCCCTCCTGGTAAGGTGGGGCAAGTACGGCCGGTTCCTCGCCTGCAGCGGTTTCCCCCGATGCCGCAATACCTGGCGGCTGCCATCCAAACCGAAGGAGTGCCCCCGGCAGGGCTGCTCGGGCAAGCTGATGCGCAAGGTGCGCTCCGATGGCCGGCCTTACTTCGGCTGCACTCGCTATCCTGAGTGCGACCACACTGAGCCCGCCCCGGAGCCGAAGGAAGGGGACGAGGACTGACGGCCGCTCACAGAGCGTGGAGGAACGGGGCCGGCGTCGGGCGGGCGCGACTTTGGTGCATGGGTCAGTAGCGCACCGAGAAACCGCCGAACTCGCCGGTCGGCTCCGACCAGTCAACGTCGACCGACGAGACCTGCGCCATGCGGGGGCCCTGATGGCACCAGGATACCATTCTCCTCACGGCCTTGGTCGGGCCTTCAAAGACCGCCTCCACCCTGCCGTCGGGACGGTTGCGCACCCATCCTGTCAGGTCCATCTGCTGCGCCATGCGGCGGGTGTTGGCGCGGAAGAACACCCCCTGCACGCGTCCGCTGATGACCAGCCTGGCCCGGACCCTCTCGTCGGTGCTCACCTGCTGGCTCCCCCGAGGCTTTACAGGCCGATTCGGCCGCCGTACCATAGCATAGATGTCCAGTTTAGGCGGGGCTGTTCGGTCCTGCAAATGCGAGCATTTCGCCGGAGCGAGTGATGAGCGATCTGGCGCATAACTCCCCGCCGGTCAACGACTTCGGCTGCATCGCCGATGTCTACGACGAGCTGGTGGGCTGGGCGCCCTACGGCCGATGGGTGGACGCCCTGGCGGAGAGGATGAGCACGTGGGGTCTGGGGCCGGGGGACTGGATACTCGACGCGGCCTGCGGGACGGCCCTGTCTACACTGCCCTGGGCCCGCATGGGCTACAACGTCGTGGGCGCTGACATCAGCGAACGGATGCTGCGGAGGGCCCGCCGGCGGGCCCGCGAGGAGGGGCTGGAGCTGGAGTTCATCCGTCAGGACGTGACCGACCTGCGGCCGGGGCGCACCTTCGACGCCGTCATCTGCATGCACAGCGGGCTGGACTACCTCGAGGACGATGCCGACCTGCGCCGAGCGTTCCGCTCGATGCGCGGATGCCTGCGGCGGCACGGACTGCTGGCGTTCGACAAGTGCCTGGACGTGCCGGAGTTCTACAGCGAGGACTACACCGAAAACCGCAGCCTGTCGTGCGGGACGGCCGAGTTCAGCTACCGCTGGAATCGCGCTCGGCGGCTGTTCCGGCAGGAACTGGTCGTGCGCCGTGACGGTGTGCACGGGGCTCCCTGCACGAAGGTGACCTACCACCTGCACGCCACCCCGCCGGACAGGTTGAGTCGTTGGCTGGAGGAGGCCGGCTTCCGAGAGCTGGAGGCGGTGGGGCAGTTCTCCATCCTGGACCCGGGGATGGGCATCTTCCGGGCTGTCTGAGCCGGGGGTAGTTGCTGAGTTCCTGGGTTGCCAAGTTGTCGGGTTGCCGGGTCGTCCGGCTGTCGGGGGCTCGCTGTGCGGCAATCCGGCAGCTCGCCGCTCACAGGCGGCGCTCCAGGTCACGGCTGACGCTGCGCACGGCGGCTCGCAGCGTCTCCATCACCCCTTCCCCGCCGACGGTGGTGGCTGCGAAGTCGGGCACGCCGTAGCGGTTAAGGTCGGCCCGCAGCTTCCCGATGCTGACAGTTTGGGGCAGGTCGCGCTTGTTGTACTGCACGATGTGGGGCACGGATGCCAGGTGCAGTCCCTGCTCCTCCAGGTTCTGCTCCAGTTCCATGAGGGAATCCACGTTGGCGTCCCGGCGGTAGGGGGCCGAATCGGCCACGAACACAATGCCGTCCGTGTCGCGCAGCAGCAGTTGGCGCGTGTGATTCGCCAGCGCCTGGCCGGGCCCGGCGCACAGGTGGAAGATGGTCTGGAAGCTGACAACCTTGCCGAACCGCACCGGCAGCACGTCTATCCTCAGGTTGGGATTGTGCTTGGTGGGCAGGGAGGTCAGCGAGCCGCGGTGCTCGTTGTCCAGGTGGTCGTACACGTAGTGCAGGTTGGCCGTCTTGCCGCTGCGTCCGGGCCCATAGTAGACGATTTTCGAGTCTATACGGCGCTTCTTCACGTCAATACTCGGCATACTGGCCCCTCCCCTTCCCGACGGGGGCAGCGCTATGGCGCCCCCTGCCCGCTGCGGCTTCAGTCGCGTTCCGCCTCGATGCGCT
>CAYFVS010000440.1:0-9169 GCA_964346565.1 uncultured candidatus Brocadiaceae bacterium
CTCCTCCGCGCCGAGCGCGGCGTGGGAGCCCTCGTGGCGCTGGTCCATTGCCTTGCCGACGTCGTGCAGCAGCCCGCAGCGGCGCGCCAGTTGTGTGTCCAGGCCCAGCTCGCTGGCCAGGAGGCCGGCCAGGTTGCACACCTGCACCGAGTGCGCCAGCACGTTCTGGCCGAAACTGGTGCGGAACTTCAGCCGGCCCAGCAGACGCTTGAGCGGGTCGGGGATGTCCGTCAGCCCCTGTTCGTAGCAGGCCTCCTCGCCGGTCTCGTTGACGGCGCACTCCACGTCGGCGCTCGCCTGCTCGATGACCTCCTCGATCCTTCCGGGGTGGATGCGTCCGTCGGCCACCAACCGCTCCATGGCCAGCCGGGCGGCCTCCCGGCGCACGCTGTCGAAGCAGCTCAGCACCACCACGCCCGGGGTGTCGTCCACGATCACGTCCACTCCCGTAGTCTTCTCGAAGCAGCGGATGTTGCGGCCTTCACGGCCGATGATGCGTCCCTTCAGGTCGTCGCTGGGCAGCTCGACGGTGCAGACGGTGGCTTCGCTGGTTGTCTCGGCGGCGCAACGCTCGATCGAATCAATGACAATGCGCTGGGCCTCCCGCCCGGCTCGCCGCCGAGCGGCTTCGACCCGGGAGTTGATCATCTCGGTGCACTCGTCCTCAACCTCCTGGCGCAGACTGTCGGCCAGTACGCGCTTTGCCTCTTCCCGGCTCAGGCCACTGATGCGATAGAGTTCCTGGCGCTTCTGTTCCTCCAGCCTGTCCAGTTCCTCCTGGCGTTCGCTGAGCTGGCGGCGTTTCTCGGCGATGGTCTTCTCGCCCGTCTCGAGGAACTTCTCCTTCTTGTTGAGAAGCTGTTCCTTGTCCTCCAGGCTGTCCTGGCGTTTGTCGAGCCGTCGCTCGGTCTGGCGCAGCTCGCGGCGGGTCTGTCGGACCTCATTCTCGAACTCCTCGCGGCGCTGGATGATGTCCTGCTTGGCTTCCAGCTCCATTTCGCGCCGCACCTGCTCGGCGTCGTGCCGGGCTTCCTGGAGTATGCGCTCCTTGGTTTGAAGGGCGCTCCGTTCGGCCAGTTTATCGATGCAGAAGCGGATCAGGTAGCCCGCCACCAGTCCACCGGCCATGGCGAGCGTCAGGTTGAGTGGGTTCATGCTGCTTCCTCCTGCTCCCCCTGCAGGGAGCGGGCGGCCCGACCATCCCGGCGGGCGGGAAGCAGCAGAACGAAGGGCGGGGCACACCGGGCACAGGAAGGCGGCCACGCGTGCGGAGCCGACTGGGGGGCAAACGCCGTCCGTCAACGCTGGATCAGATCATGTGAACAGTCCGCGTCTGAGTCCGACGGCATCCGGCTGACGGGCATAGAGCCGCTTGCATGTGACAGCCGACACGGTGAGCCGTGCGGCCCGGTTGCTTTCTGGCAGGCATCGCTGTGCGCCGGCGCGATCCAGAGCCGATTGCGGCGGCATGTGCAGTTTCCCGCTCATCCCTCGGCCCTCCGGCGTGAGCTGATGCCTCTCAACGGATTCCACAAAGCCACGCAAAATGGCGATATTCACGCAAACGCTTCGTCTCTACTGCCGTACGCTCTGCCCCGTGCGGCCAGTGGTGGCAGCTTCTGTTCAGCCCGGAGCTCCGGCGCCCGCTGCGTTGCCGCCACAGCCGGGCCTGAGCGGGCTGCGCTCTCTGGTCGCTGCCGTCGGCCCTGCGTTTTCACCATGCTCGGCCTGTAGCCGCAGCCGCCTGAGGGGGAAACCAGAACGCAAGGCCCTGCAGCGGAAGATGTCAGGCGTTTCCAGCCCTGATTGCCGACGGCGCTGCACAAGCCGGACTTCAAGCTTGATTATGGCCGAAAGGCGGTGCCCTGTCAAGAACTTCCTTCCTCAGCTTCTTCTCGGCCGATGCCACCACCACTTGTGAGGCATGGGGGAACCGCCCTCGCCCCGCAGCAGTGCGCCGAGCCCCCCGGGCATGGAGGGAGCGGCCCCGGCCCTACGGGTGTGGGACCGGAGCCGCCTGATTCGCCTGCTCGACCCTTGAGCAACCGACTGCCGTCAGTACTCGTCGCACGTCTCCACGTTGGCGTCAGAATCGTAGGTATACGACGGGTGGACCACGTCATCCACGCAGAACGTGAAGTACCTGGTGGCGTTGCACAGGGTCATGTGCAGGTTGGCCCAGCCATCGGAGCCCGTGGTCCCGGTCTGGGTGTCCGTGCCCGATTTGTAGAACGTGCCGGTGACCTCCGCTCCTTCGACGGGGTTTCCGCCGTCATCGAGGATCAGCACGTCGGCGACGCCGTACAGGCAGCCGCCCTGGCGGTCCGTGCTCAGTTCGATGGCCTCCACGTGCATCGTGCTGGTCCCCGTCGTGGCCGAGGCTTCGTTGGAGTAGTCGGACTCGCTACTCGCCGTGTTCACCGCCGTCACGACGTAGTAATACGTAGTCGACGCGCTGAGCCCCGTGTCCGAGTACTGGCTCACTGCCACGTCCGAGGCGACCTGCGCGTAGGGCCCACCGGAGCTCGAGCCGCGATAGACGTTGTAGCTGTCCAGGTCGGGCTCGGTGTTGTCATCCCAATCCAGATCAACCTGGCTGGAGCTGACGGCGGTGGCGGTCAGGTTCGTCGGCGCTGCCGGCGGCGGGTTGGTGCAGGTCTCGGTGGTGGCTGAAGCCTGGCTCGATTGAGCAGACTCGTTGGCGCACAGGTCCAGCGCAGTGACCACGTAGTAGTAAGTTGTCTCGCAGTTGAGGCCCGTGTCTGAGTACGCGCTGTCCGCGACGCCGGAAGCCACCTCTGTGTATGGCCCGCCGGACGCCGCGCTGCGATATACCGTGTAGCTGTCCAGGTCGGGCTCGGTGTTGTCGTCCCAGTCCAGATCTATCTGGCTGGGGCTGACCGCCGTGGCGCTCAGGCCCGTCGGGGCGGCGGGAGGCGTCGTGTCGGTGCTTTGCCCGTAGGCAAATCCCTTGCCCTCCAGAGCCACGTAGACCTTGCCGAACGCGTCGGGGTCGCCGTCCATGCATTTGATCTTGGTGTAGAGGCCAAGCGGGTAGTCGCAGATTCTCGCCCAACTCGCCGCCTGGTCCGTTGAGCGCCAGATTCCCTGCACACCGTCCACTTCGCCCGCCATGTAGATGGTGGGATAGCCGCCGACGGCCTTGCCGAAGCCGACAGCGGTCGCGTAGGACGTTCCACTCACCACGCTCCAGTTGGAGCCGTAGTCGGTGGAGCGGTAAAGGGGATCCTGACCCCATAGGCCGCCGCAGAACCAGACGTGACCGGCCTTGCCGGGCGTCGCCACGATCGGCCCCTCGCATCCCTCGGGCAGGGCGGTGCTGATCCGGCTCCACGTGGCGCCGCCGTCAGTGGAGCGCCAGACGCCGCCGTCGTAGGCGGGGTCGGTGGTGGAGCCCCAGTTGTAGATGTAGAACGTCCCCGCGTCCACCTTGTCGGAGTCCAGTTGCCGCTCGCCCCAACCCCAGCCCGAGTCGCGAGGCTGACCCGGGAAGCCGCTGCCCTGGCTCCAGGACTGGCCCCGGTTCGTGCTGTACCACACCTTGTTGTCGGTGCTGTTCCACCACACCAGGTTGTCCGGATTGGTGGCGGAGACAGCGATGCCGCGAGGCACGTACTCGTAGTCGGAGGGCGTGGCACCGAAGTTCGTCCACGTCTCGCCGTAGTCGGTCGAGTAGCCACTCACGTTGTAGTCGGGCACCTGCGAAACCGCGGCGACGAAGGACGGCTGGCCGGCGCAGTAGTCGAGGGTCCAGCCGTGCGAGTGGATGACCTGTGCCTGCTTGGCGGTGTACGCGTCCGGGTCGTAGTGGTAGAAGGCGCCCACGTCCCAAACGGCCGTGACCGGGTGTCCGCCGGACGGGCACGCGACCGCATTGGGACAGGTGTCCTCCAGGCCGCGGCTGACGGAGTACCACGTGATGCCGCCGTCGTTGATGTCGGTCGTCCGGTACACCCCCATTGACTCGGCGAACCAGAGGGTGTCGGGCGTGTGCGGGTCGAACGTCATCTCCCCCACCCCCATCCAACTCGACCATCCGCGGTAGGCGTCCTGCCAGTTTATGTCTGAGGAGGAGGACTTACCCAGCTCGGTCCAGCTTGCGCCCTGGTCGGTCGACCGCCAGTGGCTCCCTGCGGCGCTGGTCGTGATGAAGACGCGCTGAGCGTCGAAGGGGTCAACGGCGACGTCGTGCCAGGTCTTGGGCCTTCCACCCGGGGTGATGTTCGTCCAACTGCCCCCCGAGTACTTCCAGACAGCGGACTTCTGATTGCCGGTGACGGTGTAGCAGACGTGGTAGGTGCCGTCGGGACCGATCTCGGCGTCGCGTGGCGCGAGGGAATCGGCCGGGCCGCCGCCGTTGATCTTGGACCAACTGGCGCCGGCGTCGGTGGTCGCCCAGACGCCCGCACCCCAGGTGGTCACGTAGAGGGTGTTCGTCTTGCCTCCGGTCGTGCCGGAGTTGGGGTCGAACACCACGGTGGTGACGCCGTGCCCGGACCCGCCGACGGGAACCTGGCTGACCTGCGACCAGGTGGCCGCCCCGTCGGTGGTCACCCAGAGACCGTCGTTTATGGAGCCGAAGTAGACCACGTTGGCGTCGGCGGGGTCAACGGCCAGGCGCTCGCCCTCCTGGCGACCCCCGCCGTTGGGGTCCATCCAGACCCCCAGCGTGCCCGGCTTGGTCCACGTGTCGCCCTGGTCGGTGCTCCTGTAGACATCCCCCGCCGCTCCCCCCCACCACTTGCGGCAGTAGGCCATGTAGGCGATGTTCGCATCGCTGGGGGCGCCGACGATGCTGTCCACACCCGCGTAGGTGACGTATGCTTCGTCCGGCATGCTGTCGGCTGTGACCACGTTTGTCCAGGTATCAGTGGCCTCGTCCCAACGGTAAGCGCCGCCCACGTCGCAACGGCAGTAGACCACGTCCGGCGTGTTGGGATGGACCCACATGCCGACGTCCCAGCCGCCTCCGCCTATCTTGAGAGGCTTCCAGGTGTAGTCGCCGGTGAGGTCCGTGTAGCCGAAGGCAGGGGCCTGCCAGGCGGCGAGGCCGGCTGCGAAGACCAAAACCAACAAGACGATCCAGGTGTTGCTGCGGCATGATGAATGCATCGCCTCTTCTCCTCCTGCTCGCTCGGTGATTTCGTGCAGGTCGGCTCTGTTCGCGCGCAACACACCCTCCGGTGGGCCGGCGACTGCGCGCGTGCGGCCCATCTCCGTAACAACCGTGCGGCCCGCCGTGAGCCGCTCTCAGCTCTGCGCATCACCTCCCCTCTTCCCTTCGCGGCGCCGGTGCCAAACACGCAAGGAGCCCGCGCGGTGGAACTCCCCCCAGCCCGTGGGCCCCTGATTCCATCCCGTCTGCTGTGTGCGCTGCCCGCATTATACTGCTCTGGCGTGCCTATGGAAGGGCAGATTTGGAGGTACTCGTGTCGGACCTGTGCCTGCGGCCGCCACCCAATGCGGCGACTGACTTGATGGCGCTGAGCTTCGGCATTACCATTGCTGGTTGTCTCCTGCGCAGACCACTGCGCCAAGGCGAAGGAGCCATCGTGATGAGTTGCTCGCGTACCCGGCGGATACTCGCACTGATGGCAGTTGCATTGGTCGCAACCCGTGTTCCCCCGGCCCGGGCCGGCGAGGCGTCTGCCGAATCGCCCCTCCACCAGCAGACGGCCCAGGAGCGGGAGGAGAGGCCCTGCAACGCCGAACTGGCCGGCGCCGCCTATGCCGGAGACCTGGCGACCGTCGAGCGGATGCTGGAGGAAGGCGCCGACCCGAACTCGCGCTGGTGCCCTCACGACGCGCTCACACTGCACAGCGCAGCGTTCATGGGACACACCGAGGTGGTCAAGCTGCTGCTCGACTACGGAGCGGACCTCGGCGCCGTGGATGGGCAGGGCTACAGCGCGTTGAGCGCCGCCTTGATCGGCGGCCATCCGGAGACCGTCGAGTTGCTGATCGGGAAGGGGGCGCATCTGGCCTACGCGGGTTCCCTGGCGGACGCCGCCGCCCGGGGCGACCCGGCAGCCGCGGTCAGCCTGCTTGGGGCGGGGGCCCAGGTCAACGCACGTGCCGAGGGCGGGCTGACCCCGCTGCACTGCGCCGTCGGTGCGGGCCGGGCCGACGTCGCCCGCACGCTGATCCAGCACGGCGCAGACCTCGACGCGGCCACCGGGCGGGGCCGCACTGCCCTGCACCTGGCCGCATGGGGCGGCAACGCGCGCCTGATATCCCTACTGCTGCACGCCGGGGCGGATCCCGACGTGGTCGAGAAGTCGGCCGACGGCTACACGCCCCTGGCCTACGCGGCCGTCGGTAACCACCGGGACGCCGTCAGAGCCCTGGCCGAGGGCGGCGCTGAGCTTGGGCCCTTCGAGCGCAGCCGCATGGGCAGCGCCCTGATGGCCGCTGCCTGGCACGGAGCAGAGCCGGAGACGTTGAAGCTGCTCATCGAACTGGGCAGCGACCCGAACGCCACGAACGGAGCCGGACGGACGGCCCTGCACAACGCAGCCGGCTGCGGCTCCGCGGGCAACGTGAGCGTGCTGCTGGAGGCCGGCGCCGAGCCGAAGCCCGACACAGCCGGCTTCACACCCCTGATGCTGGCCATAGCACGGGCCGCCGAACCGCTGCCGGTCGCCGAGAAACTGCGCGAGGCGGGGGCGGACCTCAGCGCGGCCGACCCCCGCGGCAACACACTGCTGCACTACGCCGTGCGACGGGGCGACGCAGACGCCGTCAGGTGGCTGCTGGAACACGGCGCGCCGGCCGACCAGGAGGACAGCCTGAAGCGAACGCCACTGGAACTGGCCGAGCAACTCGGCAATCAGGAGGCTGTCAAGGCCCTCAGCGCTGCGCCGTAACTGCCGGCATTGCACCACGCCCGCGCCAGCGCCGTGCCACAACGAGACGGCCCCGGTCCTCCCGCAGTCGCGGGACGGAACCGGGGCCGTTCTGTGCATCCTCTCTCGCGCTCAGCAACCGACTGGGGTCAGTTGCTGTCGCAGGTCTCCACGTTGTCTGCCGGGTTGTAGGTCAGCGTCGCGTGGGTCACGTCGTCCACGCAGAAGGTGATGCTGACCAGGTTCTTGTCCTTCTTGCCTTCGATCACGGCCAGGCCGCTTGCGTCGGTCACGCCCGAGAGGCCGCTCTGGTTGGTGTCGCCGCTGAAGCTGCCCGTCACGGTCGCACCCTCCACGGCAGCTCCGCCGTCGTCCAGGATCACCACCTCGGCATGTGGCACGTCATGCGGGCCCGGCGCCGGCATAAGAGTCACGGTGATCGAGTCCACGTGCATCGTGCCCGGGGTGGCCTGCGTGGTCGCGCAGTCCTGGTTGGAGTCCGCCGACTCGTTGGCCGACGTGTCAACCGCCGTCACCGTGTAGCAGTACTGCGTCGAGGGCGAAAGCCCCGTGTCGCTGTAGTTGCTGACGGTCACGCCCGTGGCGATCTGGACGGTGTCCCGGTAGACGTTGTAGCTGTACAGGTAGGGCTCGGTGTTGTCGTCCCAGTCCAGGTCAATCTGGCTGTCACTCACCGCCGTCGCGGTCAGCCCCGTGGGGGCCGCCGGCGGCGTGGTGTCGGTGGGCGTTGCACTCGCCTCGTTGGAGTAACCGGACTCGTTCGACGAGGTATCGACCGCCGTCACCACGTAGTAGTAGGTGGTGTCGTTGGTCACGCCGGTGTCGGTGTAGTCACTGGTGGCGACCCCGGTGGCGATCTGCGTGTAGGGCCCACCGCTGGTGGTGTCCCGGTACACGTTGTAGCTTGCGAGGTCGCCCTCGGTGTTGTCGTCCCAGTCGAGCGACACCTGCCCGTCGCCGGCCGTGGCCGTCAGGTTCGTCGGCGCGGCAGGGGGCGTGCTGTCGCCCTGGGGCGTGGCCTCGACCTGGTTGGAGCCGCCGGACTCGTTCGACGAGGTGTCAACGGCCGTGACGTAGTAGTAGTACGTCGTGCCGTTCGTCACGTCGGTGTCGGTGTACTCGCTCAGGGTCACATCGCCCTGCGGGTAGTAGTTGCCGCCCGTGCCGCGATAGACGGTGTAGTGGTCCAGGTCGGGCTCGGTGTTGTCGTCCCAGTCCAGGTCCACCACGGCGTCACCGGCGGTCGCGCTCAGGTTCGTCGGGGCGGCCGGCGGCGTCGTATCGCCGCTTTGGGTCGTCCCGCTCACCACCAGGTCCATCACGTCGCCGTTGCCCATGCCCACGGACTCGTACTGGTCGTCGTAACCGTACGGGTAGAGGCGGAACTCAACCTCGGCCGTCAGATTGCTGTGCCCCGTGATGGGGAACGTCTGAGTGGAGCAACCCGTGTTGCACTGGGCCTCGAACGTGGCAATCTCGCTGCCCTCGGTGAAGCCGTTCTCGCTGGAGAACAGGGAGAACGTGCGTATGCGGTTCTGGCTGACGGGCCTGATCTCAATGCTGGTCAACGTCATCTTGTAGCCGGACTTCGGCGCGATGCTCCACGTGAAGTAATCCTCCGCGGCCAGCGCCTCAGCCAACGTCATCGCGGTGCTCTGAGTGGCGGTCAGGCCGTGGGAGCAGTAGTCGAGCGGGTTCAGGCCCGGCCCCACGCTCGCAACGCCGCTGGGGGAAGTCTGTGAGATGTTCGCGTGGAACGTGTCGGCCGTGGACGATGATGCGCCACCCTCGCCATAGAAGTCCCACTCCAGAAGCGGCCCCGCTGTCGCCGTTGGCGTCGCGCTGGCCTCGTTGGAGTAGCCCGACTCGTTGTCCGACGTGTCAACGGCCGTGACCACGTAGTAGTAGGTGGTGCCGTTGGTCACGGCGGTGTCGGTGTAGTCGCTGCCGCCGTAGACCGTGGCGATGGAGCTGTAGCCCGAACCGCTCGTAGTCGAGCGATAGACGTTGTAGCTGTCCAGATCGGGCTCAGCGTTGTCGTCCCAGTCCAGGTCCACCTGTCCGTCGCCGGCCGTCGCCGTCAGGCCCGTCGGGTCGGCAGGGGGCGTCGTGTCGGGAGCGGGCGTTGCCGACGCCTCGTTCGAGTTGCCGCTTTCGCCGACAGTGTTGACCGCGCTGACCACGTAGTAGTAGGTGGTGCCGTTGGTCAGGCCGGTGTCGGTGTAGTGGGTCTCGGTCAGTCCTGTGGCGATCTCCGTGTACGGCCCCCCACTGGTGAGGCT
>CAYFVS010000441.1:0-2358 GCA_964346565.1 uncultured candidatus Brocadiaceae bacterium
AAGCCACATCGCCTTTATGCTGTCTGGGCTCGTTTCTGCCCAAACCGCATACTGCAGCACCTGCGGCAGGACCTCCTCGGTAACTGTGTCGTTCTTGAGTTCGATCACGCACACGTTGCCATCCTGGTCTATCCCCACCATATCGGGTATGTCCCTGCCGGTGCCAGAACGCACCTGTCGTTTGATCACATAGATATTCTCAAGCAGCTCCTGGTGCTGGAACAGGTAGCGCTCCAGCTCCTGCTCCGACTCGAACTCCGTTTCGGCCAGGTTAACCGTCTGACCGGACTGGCGCATCCAGTACAGATTCTCCATTGTTCTCCCTCTTTCAGTTCAGCACTGCAGCCCAGATTCGGCGCAGCACTTCACAGATCATGTCTGCCGCATGAACCGGGCTTTGGAGTGCGGCGCCTTGGCGCCGCTCTGCCGTTGGGGGGCCTTGGCCCCCGCCTTTGTCCTCCCGTCTCAGAAATCGTCAACCACCCTCAAGCGGTCCGTCTCGAAACTTCGCACGGTTTCCACAAAGCTGGCCTCAGCGTTCGCCTTGAACCAACGCGCCGAGCACCATTTGTACGTCGTCGCGTCCCGCACGACTCCGTGCTTGACCGGGTTGTGGTGGACGTAGTTGAGTCGGGCCAGGTAGGAGGTCTCGTGGGTGATCCGTTGCTCCCAATACTGATACCACACCCGGCGGCCTTGCTCCGAGTCGAGCCGGTTCAACTCCCTGGCCGTGTCCGAGTGGAGGTGTCTGATGAACGCCGCGAGCGAACCGGGTTCCTCGGGTGCCACAGCAACGAAGTGGTAGTGGTTAGACAGCACCGCCCAAGCCTCCAGAGACCATTGGTACCGCTCAGCCAACTGCAGCAGCGCATCGTGCACGAGCTGGAGCCTCGCATCGGCGGCGAGCAGGGGCTCCTTCTTGTAGGTGGCGCCGGTGACCATGTAAACACCGCGCTGGTCGAGACGGTGTGGGGGAGCGTGCGGCCAGTGCTCTGCGATGGGCTGCTCCTTCCGTACCACGTTACGTTACCCAGACGTGGGAGCATGGCGCCATACGTGCCGGCCGGCAAGCCGGCCGGATCCAGAGCGGCGCCAAGGCGCCGCACTCCAGAAACATCGGCCGCCGCATAGGCCAACTTGTCGACTGCGATGCCTACCCCCCCCACGTCGTGTCCATGCTCACGGCGCCTGGCCGATGACGTCGTAGTCGGTCACCACGCCTTCATCGTTGAAGCGAATGCGCACGCCGTGGTGCGTGGTGGTGATGTAGGCGCCGTATATGCGCCGGTCCACGCAGGTCTCGACCCGCTCGTAGCGGATGACGCTCGGGTCCTCCTCCTGGATGTACTCCTGGCCAAACATGTCCAGGACCTGTTCCCGCGTGGTCTCGCCCACCTTGATGCGGGAGACAAGTCCGGGATCGTACCTGGTGCCCACGTAGGTGGTCGTCGTGCGCGTGCCGACGCATCCGGCCAGCGCCACAGACAGAACCAGCACGGCCAGCACTACGGCTGCTCCACGCTTCATCATGCCCCTCCTTCAGTCCGAAGTCTGTCCCCGGCTGTCCCCCTCCGGGGGCAGGGACGCACCGCGGCGCAATGCGTCTTCCCCGAAGCGATCTTTGACCGCGTCCTCGGCGCGCGCCAGCTTCCCCCTCACGTCACCAGTCCGGGCAGGGCCTGCCATGAAAAGGCTGGCCTGCCGTCCGGGCGCGCCGCAGCCCGTCCCTTCCATCAGACCCGATACGCCGACGCCTATCAAGCGTATCTTGCGCCCCGCCACCCTTGCGGAGTCAAGGTTCCGCCGGGCAGCAGTGTACAGCTCGGTCGCCTCCCGCAACGGCTCGGGGAATGTGCATTGGCGGGTGAGCGTCTCGAAACCTTCCAGCCGGACCTTGGTCGTAACGGTGCGCCCCACCTTGCCGGCTTTGCGCAGCCGGCGAGCCGTCTTCTCACACAGCTGCATCAGCGTGCGCAACACCCGCTCCATGTCATCGGTGTCTTGCTCGAAGGTGTGCTCGTGGCTTATGGATTTCGCCTCGCCGCTCCCGGTGACGGGGCTGTCGTCGCGGCCGTGGGCCTTGCGCCACAGGTCGGTGCCGTGCTCACCGAAGCGCTCCTCCAGTTGCCGGCGGGGGAGGTCCGCCAGGTCCCCCACAGTGTGGACGCCGACGGCGGCCAGTGCCTTGCGCGTCTTCGGCCCGACGCCGGGCAGGCAGCGGATGGACAGCGGGCGCAGGAACTGCTCCGCATCCCCCGGCTCGACCACGACCAGCCCGCCGGGCTTGTCCAGATCGCTGGCGATCTTGGCGACCAGTTTATTGGGTGCCACGCCGAGGGACGCGCTCAGGCCGGTCTC
>CAYFVS010000442.1:0-1748 GCA_964346565.1 uncultured candidatus Brocadiaceae bacterium
ATCAACCAGGATCAATATGTAATCGTCGATTATCACAAAATCGCCGGCAGGAACCGGACGTCGAGGTGACGGACCTGCCGCAACAGGAAATGGCTGTCCACTGCTGCGACGCTCAGTGCTACTTCGTGCCGCTCGTGCCTCAGGGGCTGTGCGACTGGGCATTCTACGATTGCCCCGGGGGCGTCCTGACCGGCGTTTACGAGTGTCGCGTAATCCACTACAGCCAACCGACGCCGGCGGGCCAGACAGGCGTGCGCGTCTGGTCCCAATTCCACGACTACAAGCGTGAGGGGCAGAGCGACTGGGCCGACAGGCACTACGTGCTGGAACATGACACCTGGCGCTGGGCCCTGATCAGTCGCACGAAGGAAGGCCGGCTGCACATCAGGGAGGACCCGCAGCCCGGCGTGGCGGGAGACCCCACGTTCGAGCCGGTGCCGATGAAGCTGAGAGTCGGCATGCAGTGGGAGGGTTTCGTCGGCGGGGAAGTGGTTGGAGTGTCTCGCGTGAGAGTGGGGCAGCGCTCCTGGCGATGCCTGAAGGTCGTCTCGGGAGGCCAGCACTTCAAGACCGACGATGGTTCGCCAGCGTCCTACGCGGAGTGGTACGTCGCCGACACGGGGCGCACGGTGTTCTTCCGTCGCTACAACGGTCCCGGCTACGCCGCGCCAGGCAGCCCGCGCAGCTTCGAGTCGCTCGCCGGTGAGCGGGAGGTGCAGTTCCAGGGCATCACCTTCCGGCACTCCTACGACTGCCTGCCGGACATCGCACTCTCGGACACCGCGCGCGGCAGCGACGCTTAGCAACGTTTGGCTGCGCCGGCCCCCTTCGTCCGATCAACATGCTCGGCCGAACCTTCGGCGGCCGTACCGCGTCCTGGTTCATAGGGGAGCAGTGGCAGGCGGAGAAGCAAGGCTTTACCCTATGCTCGGCGCATCTTCAGCCCGTGGAGACAAAGGTTGCGCGAACTGGTCGAGAGAGCGCAGCGTGGAGACCTGGAGGCGTTCGGCCGACTGGTCGGCCGCTTCCAGGATGCCGTTTTCGGGACGGCCTACAGCCTGCTGGGGGACTTCCACAAGGCCCAGGACATCGCTCAGGAGTCGTTCATCCGGGCCTGGCGGAACCTGGAAGGGCTCCGTGAGCCCGGCAGCTTCCCCGGCTGGCTTTTCCGGATCACTCGGAACTGTTGCCTGGACTTCCTCCGGCGCAGGAACCCCGACCCCCTGCCTCTGAGCGGGGTGGAGATGCCCGCCTCCGACGTGCCACCAGCACCGAAGGAGTTGGCGGATGCGGAAATGCGGGGTGCCGTCCTGGACGCCATCCGCTCGCTGTCGGAGCCCCACCGTCTGGCCACGACCCTGTTCTACATAGACGGCTACAGCGTGCGCGAGGTTGCCGAGTTCCTGGACGTCCCGGCCGGCACGGTCAAGAGCCGCCTCCATGACGCTCGCAACAAACTCAGAGAAAGGATGGTCGCCATGGTGGAAGATGAACTGAAAGGCTCCCGCCCCGGTCCCGAGTTCCGGGACAGACTCATGCGCCAGATCGCCCGCGTGGAGGTCCGGCCGCAGCAGTCCCCCGATGACCGTGGGCTTGTGCTGCTCGTGGATGAGAACGACCGGTGCCTGCCCATGCTCATCGGCAAGGCCGAGGAGCTTGCCATCCACAGGGCCGTCAGCGGCCTGAACGCCCGGATGAGCATGATGAGCGAGGAGGCGGGTGGACTGCTGCAGCAGCGAGAGGCCGCC
>CAYFVS010000443.1:0-1667 GCA_964346565.1 uncultured candidatus Brocadiaceae bacterium
ACGGTAGAGGTGCGCGACACCTCTGACAACGTCGTCTACACCATCCCCACGGATGGCGGCTCCATAACCAGCAAGGGCTTCGACGACCAGCCCTCCGGTGACAACGTCTGGTGGGTGGACTTCTCCGCCTTTGACACAGCCGGTTCCTACCGGCTCTACGTCCCCTCCTGGGGCGAGCAGTCCTACGATTTCGACCTCGCCGGTGACGTGTACGCAGACGTCGGCACGGCCTCGGTCAAGTCGTTCTACTACCAGCGCTGCGGCGTGGCCCATCCTGAGACCTATGCGGGTGTGGGCTACGGCGACCCCTATCCCTGCCACACCTACCTGAACGCCGTTACGGCCGCGGGCCAGGAGCCGGACTACGGGACCCTGGACATGACCGGCGGCTGGCACGACGCCGGCGACTACAACAAGTACGTCTGGGGCGCCGTCCAGGGCGCGATCTACCACATGCTGACCGCCTACGAAGAGAACCCCGATGCGTTCTCCGACGGCCAGCTCAACATCCCTGAGAGCGGTAACGGCGTGCCCGACATCATAGACGAGGTGAAGCACGAGATAGACTGGCTGCTGAAGATGCAGATGACGGACGGCGAGGTGCTGCGCAGGGTACACGAGGACGGGGAGTCTGCGGACCCCTGCCCGCCGTCCAACTCGGTGACCACCTGGTACTACTACGGGCCCGACGACGTCTCGCGCCCCATCTTCACGGGCTGCGTGGCCATCTTCGCCCGCATCTGTGCGGCCGAGGGCGACCCTTACGGCAACGCGGCGGAGCTGAAGAACATCGCCATCAACAGTTGGGAGAACTACGTCCTGCCGAGCGACGTTGAAACCGAGCCCGGCTACAAGGTTTGGGCGGCGGCGGAGATCTACCGCCTCGACCAGACCGTGACCAGCGCCAAGAACTACATAGACACCTACGACAACCCCGCCAGGTGGTTCGACACCTGGGCCGATCTGTGGGCGGCGGGCTTTAAGCAGTACACCCACGCTGCCTTCACCTACATCCGGACGCCCGGCGCCGACCCCGCCGTGGTCGCCGAGATGAAGGCCGCCATCGGCGGCACGGTGGACAGTGAGTACTTCGGGAACCGGGACCTGTACCGCAACGCGATGAGGAGCGACATGTACTTCTGGGGCAGCAACGGCACTCGCTGCTCCTTCGGCTGGGCGCTGACCCAGGCTGCGAAGCTGGGCGCGACGGGCTCCCACACGGCCAAGGAGTGCATGGACTTCGCGCAGGACTTCCTGCACGCCATGCACGGCCAGAACCCCATGAACATGGTCTACCTGACCAACATGGCGGCCCACGGCGGGGAGCACTCCTCGTTCCAGTTCTTCCACGAATGGTTCGGCCGGCCCAGGGACCCCGACTCGGTTGCGTGGTACATCGGGCTGCCGCCCGGCGTGACGGAGCCTGACTACCCCTACTTCAAGGGAGTGGACAACTACGGCGTCTCAGACGACAACTACTCGGACTACGGCCCCGCGCCCGGCATCCTGGTGGGCGGGCCGAACAAAGACTACAACGGCCTCGCCAGCCCTCCAAAGGGCGAGACCTACTACGAGCGCGTCTACCGCGACTGGTGCAGCGACGCGCCGGGCGGCTGGTACAGAACCAAGTGCTGGCAGATCACCGAGAACTCCATCGGTTACCAGGG
>CAYFVS010000444.1:0-14974 GCA_964346565.1 uncultured candidatus Brocadiaceae bacterium
CCTCAGAAGCCGTTTCGTATGTAGCACAGGCGCCCCCGCCTGTGGCTCCTCAGCCGAGGGCGACTGAGCCACATTTCCCAACAGGCCGTCAGCCTTCGTGGGTCCAGGGGAACAGCCGCACGCCGAGCGCGAAGCAGACGACGCCCACGCCCAGCAGTATGCCGCACGGCTTGAGCATCTCGACCAACGAGAAGTCCCGCCAGATGGCCCCCTCCAGCGCCAGCATTCCCCACTTCAGCGGGCTGAAGGTGCTTATGGCCCGGAGCCAGCCGGGCATCGCCATCAGGGGCACCATGCCGCCGCCCGCCAGGGCCATAACCATGAAGATGGGCCAGGCAAAGGCGTTGGCCGATGCCTCGGTGCGCCCAAGCACGGAAACCACCATCATGATGCCCACGAAGCAGACGGCCGTCGCTGCCACTGCCAGCGCCAGCAGAGGGTAGGAGCCCGGCCGCACATGAAGGAACATCCTGCCGACTCCGAATATGAGGAGCGCCACGCCGCACATACTTACGAAGCAGGCCAGCGCTTTGCCCGCCAGGATGTGCGCCCGGCCCAGGGGAGCGGCCTGCAGGCGGCGGAGCGTGCCTTTCGAGCGCTCGACCACCAGGGAGATTCCGAACACCGCCGCGCAGCAGATGACGCCCCAGGCGGCCCCCTGGGGCAGCGTGAGCTCGTAGGAGGAGCGGGGCCGCTGTTCCTGCTGCCGGGCCACGTCCGTCTGCCCGATGTCGAACGGCGCCCACTCGACGGTTGCGTCCTCTCCCGGCGGCGGCATGTGCTCGGCCATCTGCTCGGCGGACTCCAGGAACTGCAACAGCAGTGAGTGCAGCGGCTCCTCCGCGTCTCTGGCCGCCGCCAGCTCGCGGCGGGCCCTGGCCATCTCCGAGCGCATGTAGTCGGGGTCGGTGAAGTACTTCTCGAAAGAGGAGAACATCTGCCGCATCAGCACGCCCCTCAGCAGGCCGGCCGTGGCCTTGCGGGAGGGGTCCACGCCCATCTCGAGGCGGGTCGCGCCGCCCCAGAAGGTCTGCTCCCGCGCCCGGCCGAATCCCGGCGGCAGCACAACGAATGCCTCCAACTCACCCCGGCGTACCTTCTCGGTGGCCTCCGCTCGGTCCGCTTCGACCACCTCTACCTCCTCCCGTTCGTCCAGCTCGCGGACGAACTCCCGCGACTGCGCCGTGTCGTCTTCGTCCACCACCGCGAGGCGCATCCTCCACTCCCCCGACCCGCCCACCGAGAAGACGGCCCCGAACAGCAGCGCGACCATCACCGGCCAGCCGAACGCGAAGAACGCCGCCGCCTTGTCGCCCAGGATCATGCGGATGTCCTTGAGCGCGATGTGCCAGATGGCCTTCATCAGTCCCTCAGGTGGCGTCCGGTCAGTGCCAGGAAGACCGACTCCAGGTCCGGGCGCTCCACGCTGAAGCGCACCAGGTCCCCCTCGGCGTCCAGCCGGCGGATCTGTGCCAGTGGCTCGGTTGTGTCCACCCTCAGCTCCCTGTCGGCAAAGACGGCGTGCACCACGCTGTTGCCTCCGTGCTCGGCGATGAGGTCTTGCACGGTGTCGAGCGCCAGCAGGCGGCCGTAGTCCAGTATGGCCACCCGGTCGCACAGGCGCTGGGCCTCCTCCATGTAGTGGGTGCAGTAAACAATGGTCTTGCCGGTCTGGGTCAGGTCGCGTATGCGCTCCAGGATGGCGTTGCGCGACTGGGGGTCCACGCCGACGGTGGGCTCGTCCAGCAGCAGCAGCTCCGGCTCGTGCACCAGGGCGGCCGCCAGGTTGAGCCGCCGCTTCATCCCCCCGCTGTAGGTCGAGGCCCGGTCACCGGCGCGCTCGGTGAGGCCGACCAGCTCCAGTGCCCGCGCTACACGCGTGCTCAGACGCCGCCCGGACAGCCCGTAGAGGTGCCCGAAGAAGCGCAGGTTCGCCTGGCCGGACATCTCCTCGTAGAGGGCCAGTCGCTGGGGCGCGACGCCCATCCGCCCGCGCACGGCCCGCCGGCTCGGCGCGTCGCCGCCGTCCAGCTCAATGCTGCCCCGGTCCGGCGAGAGCAGGCCGAGCGCCAGGTTCACCGTGGTGGTCTTGCCCGCGCCGTTCGGCCCGAGCAGGCCCAGCACCTCCCCCCGGCGCACGTCCAGGCTCAGCTCCTCCAGGGCCACCGTCCGGCCGAACGTCTTGCGCACCTGCCGGAAGCGCAGCATGGGATGGGGCGCGTCCCCCGTCATCCGGGCCTCCCCTCGCGTCCGGGCTGCTCGGCTTCGCCTTCCCGTCTGCCGGGGAAGATGCTCTGCGCCCGGTAGGTGTAGCCGTCCTCCAGCAGGCGGATCTCCACCTCCAGGCCGAGTTCGCGCGCCCACTTCGGCTCGCGCGGCTCATAGAGCAGCGAGACCCCCTCCCCTGACTTCTCCACGGCAACCAGGCCGCTCAGGACCTCCGGCGTGTCCGGCAGGCCGACGGTCCACGTCGAGCGCCACTGCCCGTCGGCGGCCCCCGCCAGGTCCGGCAGGGCGGGGGAGAACCTGACCCTCATCTCGTGTTGCCCGTCCACTGCGGCCACGGATTCGATGCGACTCCCCTCGCCAGAGGACGACGCGCGCATCGCCATGTGCGGCGCCTCAAAGACGGTTTCCCCGGAGCCGTTCTCGGCAGGGTAGCTCTGCCAGCTCAGGTCGAGCAGTGGCAGCTCCTTGTCTCCGGCCTCAGTGGTGCGGAAAGCGACGGCCGGCAGGTAGCCGACGTTCGCCCCGGTGCTGTAGACGCCCCGGTAGCCGTAGAAGAAGGGACGGAAGCTGATCTCATCCCAGGGCTTCACCTCGCAGCTTCGCTCGCCCAGAGTCAGGCACGTGGAGCGGGCGGAGACGGCGCAGCGGGGCAGGTGCAGCACCAGCAGGCCCCCGCGCAGGTTATGCGCCGACTCGGCCACGTTGATGAGGCCCTGCCCGCGCTTCTCGGAAGGTTGCCCTTGAGATTCGAACTCCCATCGGAACGGGCCCTCCTCCCCCACCAACTCGACAACGAAGCTCGGCGACGAACCCTCCGGGGACATCGTCAGCCGGATGTCCGTCGCCCGGCTGCGGCTGTCGGAGCGCGGGTTGGCGACTTGCCGTGCCCAGTCAGCGCTGTTCGTGTAGCCGACCTGCGGCTTGCTGCCCTTCCGGGGCCGGCGTTCAGTCAGCAGCACCCAGATGAGCGGCTCCTGGTCTGGACGGGCGTTGATGAACGCCTCGGCCATCTCGTAGCGCGGATGGTCCGGCAGCCACTGGAGCAGGTGATGGTCCCAGCGGGTGTAGTGGGCCAGCAGGGGCAGGACGGGCAGCTCCGCGCGCTCTGCCGCGCCCGATACGAGTGGCGCTGCCGCCAGCAGCACAACGAGCAATGCCCTTGCCGCTCCCTGCTTCACGGATGGGACTCCCCGCTTCAGTCATGGCCACCAACCAGGATAGTCGACGGCAAGTTGACTGTCCACAGGCCCGAGCGAAGTGCCCGTCATGACAGCTCCTGGACGAGCTCCGCCAGCCGGTCCAGGTCGCGCGACTCGACTATGCCTTCGACGCGGCCCGCGTGGACGCCGGCGTTGACCATGGCCGTGTGCGCGCTCCGCCACAGGCGGCTGGCTTCGGCCTTGTCCTCGCACAGGTAGAGCTCACTGACCAGTTCGGCCAGCTTCTGGTAGGCCAGCTTGTCCTTGTGCCCGTAGTAGCGTCGCACCAGACCCTTCTGGTGGGGCGTCAGCCACTGGTGTTTGGCCATTGTTTCCTCTCCCTCCCAACCCGGGGTCAGTCTGGCACAGAGGCCCCCTGTGCCGCTCGGGCCGAGGTTGGCCGGGCCACAAGCCAGGTTCCCAACCGGGAGCTTCGTGCAATCAGAGGGTGCGGTCTTCCAGCAGTTGAGGTCGGGTCCACTGGTTCAGCAGGCGGTCGTTGGTGCGTTCCATCCATTCCACGAGTCTGTGGCGCAGCCGGCTCAACTCGTCCGCGCAGGCGGGGTCGCGTGCCAGGTTGCGCAGCTCCCACGGGTCGGCCCCCAGGTCGTACAGCTCGTCCTCCGCCGTGGCATTCCAGACGTACTTCCACCGCCGGTCGCGCACCATGCGCTGGCTGAACAGGCCGAACTGGTTGCCGTGATAGGTGCTGAAGATGTCCTGCCGGCCCACGTCCTGAGCCTCGCCCCGCAGAAGCGGCCCGAGGCTGCGCCCGCGGCAGGTCTCCGGCAGGGGCAGCCCGGCCGCCTCCATGAACGTGGCCGCCAGGTCGAGGGCATTCGAGACGAACGCCTCGCACGGCCCGGCCACGCCGGCCGGCCAGCGCGCGATGAGCGGCACGCGAACCACGTCATCGTACATGATGTAGTGCTTGTCAATCATCCCGTGGCTGCCGCACATGTCGCCGTGGTCGGCGGTGTAGATCACCAGCGTCTCGTCGGCCAGTCCCAGCTCCGCCAGCCGTCGCAGCACGCGGCCGATCTGCGCGTCCATCAGGGTGATGACCGCCAGGTAGCGGCTGACCACGGGCGCCCACTGCTCCCACGACCAGCCCCCGATGCCCCAGGTGCGCAGTTGCTGGGCCTGGATGTAGGGCTTGCCCTCGAAGGTGTCGCCGAAGCTGCCCCAAGGCTCTATCTGCTCCGGCGGATACATATCAGCGTACTCGCTCGGGGGCCGGCAGGGCAGGTGCGGCTCAGGCGGGTCCCAGCGGACGAAGAACGGCTCCTCCCCTCCGGCGCACTGCTCCAGCAGCGCGATGGTCTGGTCCGCCTGCCAGGCCAGGGACGACTGGTCCGGGGCAGCGTGGGGGTCCACCTCGCCCATCCATCCCTGCTCCCTCGGTGCGGGCGGCAGGCCCTGCGCCTTGCGCCACGCCTTGTAGCGCCAGTTGGGCACGTAGGCGTCGAACCCGAACTCCTCGGGTCCCCGGTCGGGGTGGCCGTGCCACTTGCCCACATAGCCCAGCCGGTAGCCCGCGCCCTTGAGGAGCTGGCTGAAGGTCAGCAGATCGCTGCGGAATCCCCGCGGCGCCTCCGCGTCGAAGTTGGCGATCTGCATGTGCTCGGTGGGCCACTGCCCGGTGAGCATGGACGCCCTGGCCGGCATGGACAGCGGGATGGGGCAGAACGCATGTGTGAAGTTGCGCCCCTCAGCGGCCAGCGCGTCCAGGTTGGGCGTGCGGACCTGGCTGTGGCCGTTCACGCCCGCGCAGTCGAAGCGATGCTGGTCGGACTGAATCAGCAGGATGTTAAGAGGTGGCATCAGCCGGTTCTCGCAGCGCGTGTTTGCACCAGTACCGGCCCGAAGTCCGCCCGGAGGATGTCCAGCAACCCGCTGTCATCCGCCAACATAGTAGGGCTCCGCAGATCCAAGGATCCTCCTGCGGCGGATCCAGTTGGCACTGCGCTCCACTGACCGCCGGGTGAATACGTCAACTTCCCGACCGGGAATGCCCGAAAGCTCCTCCTCCGTGGCCACGTGGTCGAGGAGGCTCCAGTCGGCGTCAGGGGCAAACGTCACAAGAACGTTCAGGTCGCTGTCCGGCCCGGAATCGTCGCGGAGCACCGAGCCGAACAGGGCGAACTCGGTGACCCGCCAACGCCGGCAGAACTGCTCGATCTACTCCCGTTTAGCGTCAATGGCCGGCGGCGTTGCCGGGATTCCTCCTGCGATCAGTGCACGGGCAGAGGAACGGAGGTCCATCCGAGAGTCTCAGGATAGTCAAACTGCCCCAGCCGTGCAACGTGCGACAGGGCTCGAAGGCAGAGGCGGCTCCGGCTTTGAATCGCCACTGTGTGGAGCCGTAGAATGCCTCAGCCCAGCTCTATCCCGTGCCGATCAACTACGCCGGGAGATGTGTCGCCGTGATTGATGCCTTGTTGGCAGTGCCCGTGTTGGTGAAGGTGCTGGCCGCGCTGGCGCTCATCCTGATCGTCAGTCGGCTAACCCGCCACCTGATCGTCGCGGTGGTCGTCGCGACGGTTGTCCTGGGGCTCTGGTGCGGGCACGATGCGGCGACGTTCGTGGACATCACCTGGCGCCGCGTCTTCTCGCTGGACAACGTCATGCTGGTCGTCATCGTGCTGCAGGTCATCTGGCTCAGCTCCCAGATGGCCGCCACGGGCGTGATGGAAGACCTGGTCACCTCGGTGCGCAACCGCGTCTCCCAGCGCACCTCGATGGCCGTGCTGCCGGCGGTGATCGGGCTGCTGCCCATGCCCGGCGGGGCGCTGTTCAGCGCTCCGCTGGTGGACAGCGTGGACGTGGACAGAAGCGTCCCCGCCCGGCTGAAAGCCCAGACGAACCATTGGTTCCGCCACGTGTGGGAGTACTGGTGGCCCCTCTACCCCGGCGTGCTGCTGGCGGTGGACATCACGGGGCTGGACATCTGGCAGTTCACGCTCCTGCAACTGCCCATGACGGCCTTCGCGGTGGCTACCGGCGCCTGGTTCCTGCTGCGGCGTATACCGAAGGGGAGTGCGGAGCCGGACCCTGGGGGAGAGGAGCCTGCGCCCTCGTTTGTGCGCCTCGTGCTGCCCATCATCGTGGTCATCCTGTGCTACGGCGCCATCCGCGGGGGGCACGGAGCGCTGAGCGCGGCAGTGGGGCGAGAGATAGCCCTGAACAAGTACGTGCCCATGGCGGTCGGCCTGCTGGCGGCGATGGCCACGCTTCAGCTCCAGCGTCCGCTGGGGGGCAGGCAGTGGCGCAAGCTTCTCGTGCAGCGGCGGGCCTTCGTGATGGTGGCCATCGTGGTGGCCGTGCGCGTTTACGGGGCGTTCATCGAGGCGGATTTGCCGGGCGGGACGGCCCTTGTCAGCCGGATGCACGCGGAGCTGGAGGGCTGGGGCGTGCCCTTGCTGCCGGTCCTGATGATACTGCCGTTCCTTAGCGGCCTGAGCACTGGCCTGTCCATCGGATTCGTGGGGGCCAGCTTCCCCATCGTGATGGCCCTGATAGGCGAGGACCCCTCGACCGGCACGTATCTGTCCACCATCGTGCTGGCCTTCGGTTTCGGCTACATCGGGATGCTCATCTCGCCGGTGCACGTCTGCCTGGTGGTGACCAGTGAGCACTTCGAGACGCACCTGTTGCGCAACATGATGGCGCTTGTGCGTCCGGGGGCCGCGATGCTGGCACTGGTGACGATGGCGCACTACCTGGTGCGCGCTCTCTTCCCCTGAGTGGGCCTTACGCTTCCAGCGCCTGCTCAAGGTCGGCGATCAGCTCGTCGGCCTCCTCGATGCCGGCCGACAGGCGGACGGTGTTGGGCTTGACCCCAAAGGTCGTCCGCCGCTCCTCGGGCAGGTAGAGCATGGTGGTCAGCACGGGGATGCAGACGAGCGTCTCGGTGCAGCCCAGGCTGACGGCGTGGTAGATGACCTCCAGCTTCTCGATGAAGTGCTTCGCGTCGTCCTGGGTCTCGCCCACGTCGAACGCCATCATCCCGCCGAACCCGTCACGCATCTGCCGGGCGGCCACCTGGTGGCCCGGATCATCGGGCAGGCCCGGGTAGCGCACGCGCGGCACGCGGGGGTGGTCCGCCACGAACTCGGCGATGGCCTGGGCGTTCTCCGCCATCTTCGCCTCCCGCAGGTCCAGCGTCTTCAGGCCGCGCTCCAGCAGGGAGGCCGACTGGGGGTCGAGCGTGGTGCCGATGGCCTGGCGGGTGAACCACAGCTCGTCGTAGTAGTCGCGGGTGGAGCAGGCGATGGCGCCGGCCATCAGGTCGTTGTGGCCGCCCAGGGCCTTCGTGGCGCTGTGGATGACCAGGTCCGCCCCGAGCTCCAGCGGCAACTGGTGGCAGGGCGTGGCAAAGGTGTTGTCCACCACCAGCATGGCGCCCGCCCGGTCGGCCTGCTCGCGCAGGAAGGCTATGTCCACCACCTTGACCAGGGGGTTGCTGGGCGTCTCGCAGAAGATCATCCGGGTGTTCTCGCCCACGTGCTCGGCGGTCTCCTCGTAGCGGTCAGCGTCGAGCCAGGTGACTTCGACGCCGAACTTCTCCAGCAGCAGGCTGACCTTGTAGTTGGCGCCGTAGACGTCGTGGAAGGTAATCAACTGGTCGCCGGCGCTCAGGTGGGTCAGAAAGACCATGGTGCAGGCCGCCATGCCCGTGGTGCAGATGACGCAGTCGTTGGCCTTTTCGAGGGCGGCTATGCGCTTCTCGACCGATCGGCAGGTGGGGTTGTCGTCCCGGTGATAGGTGTATCCGTCAATCTCGCCCTCGACGATTTGGCGTAGTATCTCGAAGGAGATGTACTCGTAGTTGACGGCCTGCACGATGGGGGTGACCATCGGCCGGTTGCCGTAGGGGGTCAGGGGGTCGGTCATGGCGGTGTTGTCTCCCGGTGGAGTTGGAGAAGTGGGCATTCTGGATGATGGTGCGGGAAGCAGGCATTATACCGCCACTGGCAGAGGCATCAAGTCAGCCGGCCGGCGTGCGGTTCAGGGCCAGGGGCGAACGCTGTCGAAGAAGGGCGTCGTCCGCCGGCGCACGCACTCGGCGGCATAGACGTACATGGCGGCGGACCACGTCTGCCAGTCCTGTCCTGCGGGCATGCCGTCCCCGGCCCGGAACCACTCGTTGAAACCGTAGTCCACCTCGTGGTCACGCGCCGGGCGCACCAGTTCCGTCAGGGCGGCGAGCGTCCGTCGGGCCACTCCATGCCGGCCCGCCGCGACGGCCGCCGCGACGTAGAACCCGCAGATGAACGGCCACACGCCGCCGTTGTGATACTCCCCCGGCCGACCGTACCGCTCGTATCGCGGCCGCCAGTCGGGCTGGTCGGGCCGGATGTAGGGGAACATGCAAGGCGGCAGCTTCAGGGCCAGTTGCCCGCCCTCCCGCAGGGCCTCGCACTCGCGCTCGACCCACGAGATGAGCGAGCGGGCGCGCGTGCGGGAAGCAGCCCCGGCGAGCACGGCCAGGCTGTTGCCCAACAGGTCGAACCGCTGGCTGCTGTAGAGCTTGTAGGACCACATCGCGTAGTACGGCTTGTGGGGCAGAACCAGACCCTCGTGCACGTGGCTGTGTTTGGTGTCGCGCTGGACGGCGAGTTTGTTCAACAGCCGGCCCAGCTCGTCCGCCCGCTCCTGCCGGCCGAACATGCGCAGACAGGCGTAAAGGAGGACGTTCACGTACAGCCCATAGCCGAGGACCCACTGCTCGTCGCGCCAGTCGCTGGTCGGCTGCTGCGCGACCATTATGTGATCGTCCGGGCTCTGGTGATCCATCCAGGTCATCGCCTTCGCGGCGGCTCCCCACAGGAAGTCCTCCTCGCCGGTGGCCCGGCGGAAGACGCCCACGCCCAGCAGGAAGAGCGGGGTGGTGTCGCTGGCGCCGCGGTCGTTCGCGTCGTGGACCAGCCCCGGCATGTGGCCCCGTTCGGACTGGTTCTCGGCGAGGACCTGCAAGACGCGCCGCACGCGGCCCCGGAGGAGTTCATCCCCGGAGGTCAACATGCCCAGCGAGGAGATCATCAGGTCGCGCGTATACGGCTCGGGGTAGCCCCAGCCGGCGGTCCGCGGCAGACCGCGGTACGGCCCGTGCGCGTTGCTGCGCAGCACCTCTATGGCGGCCTCCCGCGCCTGCTCCACCCGGTGGTCAATCTTGTGTGCCATGTGTCTACTCGATTCCCAGTCTCTCGGAGATGACCCGGACGAACCGCCTGGCCACCGCGCGGTAATCGAACACCTCGACGGCCCGCTTGCGGCCGGCATCGCCCATCCGCCGACGCAGTTCCGGGTTGTTCATCAGCGTCAGCAGGTGCTCCGCCAGGTCCTTGGCGCTTGCCCGGTAGTCGGCCACCCGGGGCGGGTCAAACACCACGCGGTGTCCTTCCTCATAGCCCGACTCCTTGCCCACGACGGCTTCGCGAACGCGTATTTCCTGCCCGACCTCTGCCAGGAGCCCCGTCTCCCCGTGCACGAGTGTGTCAACCATGCCCATGGCCTTCATCCCGATGACGGGCTTACCGCAGGCGCCCGCCTCGACCTGGGCCATGCCGAAGCCCTCCAGCCGCGACGGAGCGGCATAGATGTCACAGGCGGCCATCAGGTACGGCATGAAGTTCCGGGACACGATGTTGGTTGTGTAGACGATGTTCTTCTCCACGCCCAGGTGTGTGGCTAACTGAAGGTCGAGCAGGTTCTGCTGCTCGGTGCGGGGCTGGGGCCAGACCTTGCAGACGTACTTCCAGTCCGGCGCCTGTGTGTCAATCAGGGCCAGCGCTTGCATCACCTCCTGCGAGCCCTTCGAAGCGGCGTCTCCGCCCACCGTCAGTATCATCACCTGGTCTGGCGCTACGCCGAGGGCCTCGCGCACGCAGGAGACCTTCTGATCGGCCTGGCCGCGCGGCATGAACGTGTCCGTGTCGCAACCGACGGGCAGCACTTCGATCGTGTCTGCTTTCAGCCCGTCGCGCACGTACACGTCCTTGACCCATCGGGACGTGACCAGAACGAGCGGCAGCGCTTTGAGCACCTCGCGGTAGTTGGCCATGTAGCCGTCGGCCACCAGCCACGGCACCGGCCGCGCCCCGTAGCGCTGGGGGTGCAGCACAAGGTGCGGGGTGTGCCCCCAGTAGCCGACGCCCAGCACGATGTCCGGCTCGAACCAGCGGTAGTACCACTCCTTCTCCTGGGCGGACTCGAAGTGCGTCGCATGGGCGTCCACGCCCAGCTCGCGCAGCCCCCGAAACAGCATGTCCCCCTGCGTCGCCAGCCCGCCGGGGGAGGCGGGGTAGTCATAGAGCAACAGGACCTTCATGGCTGTCCTCCTCCTGTCTACGGAGCCATTGGTCGAGTCCCTCTGGCGAGTGGAAGCACCAGAACGCCTCGACGCGGGGCGCCGCGCGCGTCTCCCACGCGTCGGCGCTGAACCCGTATATCTCCGTGATGATGTGCAGCTTCCGCTGCCAGAGGTCCTCCTCCAGTGGGTCAGTGCGGTGCGCGTCGCTGCGCGCCCGGGGCAGGCGCTGCCCCCCTGCGTCCTCGTAGGCGAACAGCCGCATCCCCTCCGCGCGCAGACTCCCCACGCGCCACAGCGCCGCCACGGCGCAGTGAGTCTCCTCGTGACGCCGGTGCCGCGTGTACTCCCCCCTGGGTCCGTGGGTGATCACCAGGTCGTATGCCTCCTCGGGCAGCAGCGCCCGCACTGTTGCCCGCACGAGGGCCGGCGGCAGCGGCTCCTGCTCGGGGCCGTCGTCCAGGCTGGCGATGTCCCCCTCGGCGCCCAGCTCCCGCAGGGCCCGCCGGAAGCAGGGCGCGCGATCGGCGTCATCCCCCCGGCACAGGGCCGCCACGAACACCCGCCATGCCGGGTGCTTCAGTAACGTACCGCCTGCCCACAGGACCTCGTCGTCCGGGTGGGCAACCACGACGGCAACTTGGGGCATGCGGTTCATCGTCTACGCTCCGACAGCAGAACCAGGTCGCGCAGGTCCTCGGCCCTCCTTGCCCGCAGCCACCGTGTCTGGAAGCCGGGGCTGAGGGCAACCTGCGCGATGGCCGCCAGCGCGCGCAGGTGGGTGTTCCTCTCATCCGTGCTGGCGGCCAGAACGAAGGCGGCCGTCACCCGGGGGTTCTGCTCGGAGAACTCGATGCCCTCCCGGCAGCGGACGATGACCATCTCGAAGATGCCCTCGCCCTCGACCACTATGTGCGGTACGGCCAGGGCAGGATCCACCACGCTGGTGCTGCGTCGCTCTGCCTGGACCAACGCGCGGTGGACGGCCTCCGCCGGCAGAGGAATCCGTTGCCCCAGCTCCTCGGCGGCTTGGCGGAGCATCTGCTCGGCGTCGGTGCGACGCTCCAGGTCCAGCACCGCGCAGTTCTCCACCGCGTGGTCGAAGCGGTCCATCGTGATGCGGTCCCGCTCGCGGACGATCTCCTTCAGCTCCGCCTCCAGGGAGCGCGTGGTCAGGTCGCGTGCCGTCAGGCGCTCGAACAGATGCAGCAGGGCGGACTCGGCCCGGCGCCGTGCGCTGCGCCGCGAGAGATATAGCGCCGCGCCGAGCGCGATAAGGATCCCCGTCACCGCCAGTGCGTCCCGGCCCATCTCCGCTACCAGCAGGACGAACCCCAGGATGCCGACCACCTGGACGTAGGGGTAGAGCGGGCAGCGGAAGACGGGGCGGTAGTTCTGCACGCGGCTCTCCCGCAGCACAATAACCGCCACGCAGGCCAGCAGGTAGTTCAGAATCAGCACGGTGGATGCGGCCTCGACCAGGATCGTCAGTTCCAGGAACAGCGCGCCCAGGATGAAGGCGCCTGTCACGAGCACCGCCACATGGGGCGTGCCGAACCGGCGGTGGATCCGGCCGAACAGACGGGGCAGGATGCCGTCTCGGCTCAGCGCCAGGGGATAGCGCGAGGCTGAGATGATCCCTGCGTTGGCGGTAGTGATGAACGCCAGCACGGCCGCCAGACCCAGCGCTCCGGTACCCCACGGACCCAGGAACACGCGCGCGCCGTCCGAGATGGGCGTCAGGGAGCCGTCCAGCTCCCCTCCGGGCAGCACGCCGGTGGTCACGAGCACCATCAGCGTGTAAGCCAGGCCCACGACGCCGAGGGCAAGCAGCATGGCACGGGGAATCGTGCGGCCGGGATCTTTGATCTCCTCCGCTATGCTGGCCACCTTCAGCAGCCCACCGTAGGAGACGAACACGAAGCCCGCCGTGGACAGGACGGCGCCGAGGCCGCGCGGCGCGAACGGCTCCAGGTTGCGCACGCTCATCGCCGGCAGGCCTCGCGCCACGTAGAGCAACATGAGCGCGAAGAGCCCGGCGACCAGCACGGTCTGGGTGCGCGCGGCGTGCCTGAGGCCCACCACGTTCAGCGCCGTGAAGAAGACGCACAGCAAGGCGGCGGCCAGGTGCATCTCCGCCCCCACCACCAGCCGGGCGAAGGCGGCCATGCCCACCAGCGCGAAGGCGCTCTTCAGTGCCAGGGAGAACCAGCTCAGCAGGCCGCTGACCGTGCCCACGCCCCGGCCAAGGCTGCGCGTGATGAAGAAGTAGTCGCCCCCCGCCCGGGGCATCGCCGTGCTGATCTCGGCAATGCTGGCCGCCCCCGTCATGGCGAGCGCCCCGGCCACCAGGTATGACAGGATGACGGCCGGGCCGGCCCTGGCGTGTGCCAGACCGGGGAGGATGAACAGCCCCGAACTGATCATCGCCCCCGAGGCAATGCAGAAGACGTGCAGTAGACTCAGTTCCCGCTTGAGCGCCCCCGTGCCCCCCATCGCTCCCCACCTCCAGAGACCGACTGCCGGCCTCGTTTCTACCCGCAAGTGCCCCTGGCGCACACCTTTGTCCCGGCCGGCGCCCGACGGTTCAACGGGCGTTCTATCGTTTCTCGTGGCTCGCCACTTCCCATCGGCCGTCGTCGGCGCGCCGGAACACGAACTGCCACCTCACGGCCATCCCCTCGTAGAGGCCCGATGCCTCCTTCATCTTGCACGTGGCGGTGGCCTCGGACGGCCCGACGTCGAGGGAATCGAACTCGGCGACCTTCATGCCCATGTTGTTGTCCGTCAGGTACTCAGCGATGGCCGCCGCGAAGGGCTCTGTCTGTTCCGCCACCGTCTCGTGCCCCCCTCCGGTCAGCAGCAAGGCCACGCCCAAGACCGCCGCCAGGACGACAACTGCAATCGCTGCGATGCGCATAGTCTACTCCACCACGCGGAACTTGGCCTTGTACAGATCGCCCTCCCGCGACGACGGGCCGGCCATCAGCTCGAACTCCCCCGGTTCGACAACCCGCTCAAGGTCGGCGTTCACCAGCGCCAGTCGCTCGTAGGGCACCTCCAGACGGACGGTCTTGCGCTCGCCGGGCTCCAGCTCCACGCGGGCGAACGCCTTCAGCTCCTTCTGCGGCGTAGTGAGGGAGCTGTAGAGGTCGTTCACGTAGAGCTGCACGATCTCGCTGCCGGCGCGGGGGCCGGTGTTCTCCACGTCCATCTGCACGGTCAAGGTCTCGCCGGGCCGCAACTCGACCGGGTCCACGTTCGGTTCATGATACTTGTAGCTGGTATAGCCCAGACCGTGTCCGAACGCAAACAGCGGCTCGGCGCTCATGTCGGCGTAGTGGTCCGTGTGCCAACCGGGGACCTGGTTGTAGAAGACGGGCTGCTGGCCGACGTGGCGCGGCCAGGAGACGGTCAGCCTGGCGCTGGGGTTATGGTCTCCGAACAGCAGGTCCGCCAGCGCGTTGCCGCCCTCCATGCCCGGGTTGTGCGCCGCCAGGATGGCGGGCACGTTCTCGACCGCCCAGCCGATGCAGAGCGGCTTGCCGCTGATGAGCACCAGCACGGTCGGCGTTCCTGTGGCGTGCACCTCGCGCAGCAGGCGTTCCTGTGCGCCGGTCAGTTCGAGGGTGGCCCGGTCGCACACTTCACCGTTCAGCCAGGTGTCGTCCCCGAGCACCAAGACGGCTACCTCGGCGTGACGGGCGGCCTGGACCGCCTCTGCAATGTCCTCGTCTTCCGGGTCGCCGACGGCGCAGCCGCGTGCGTACTCCACCGTGCAGCCGGGCTCCAGCCGGGCGCGGAGCCCGTCCAATGGGGTGACGACCGCCTCCCGCGGGTGCGCTTCGGAGTGGCTGGGGCTGCAGCCGGTGGACCAGTCGCCGAGCTGCGCACGGGGGTTGTCGGCGTTCGGGCCGATGACGGCCACGCGTTCCAGTGCATCACTCAGGGGGAGGAGGCCGCCCTCGTTCTTCAGCAGGACGATAGAGCGGCGAGCCGCCGTGCGGGCGAACTCACGGTGCTCCGCGCCCCCGCAGACCTGATCGGCCTTCTCCAGGTCCGTGTAGCGATGCTCGTCGAACAGGCCCATCTCAAACTTCGTGTGCAGCACGCGCCGGCAGGCCCGATCTATGTCTTCCTCGTCCAGCTTGCCCTGCTCGAGCGCGTTGAGGGCCGCCTCGTAGAACCCCGGCGTGCCCATCATCATGTCGTTCCCGGCGGCCATGGCCGCTGC
>CAYFVS010000445.1:0-6259 GCA_964346565.1 uncultured candidatus Brocadiaceae bacterium
GGCTTCGTCCTGTTCCAGACCATGGTCAACGTCCTGGGCACCACGGTGATTGGTGCGTTCACAGTGGGCTTCCGGATCATCTTCTTCTTCACCATACCGGCGCGGGCAGGTGCCATGGCGGCGGCCCCCATCGTGGGCCAGGCGCTCGGCGCGCGCAGACCCAGGCTGGCCCGGCGGGCGGTGCGCCTGAGCGCGGGGCTGGTGGCGGCGGTTCTGTTCCTGCCGCTGGTCTTCCTGCTGTTCCATGGCAAGGCCGTCGCGGGGCTGTTCGTGGAGGACGCCGCCGTGGTGGCGGAGGCGGGCAAGTTCTTCACCGTGGTGCCTGCGTCCAGCTACTTCTTCGGGGTCATCATGGTGCTGATGGCGGCCTTCTACGGCTCCGGCCACACCATGCCGGCCATGGTGGTGGGGTTCGTGCGGCTGTGGCTGCTCCGCCTGCCGGTGGCCTACGCGCTGGCCTTCTGGCTGGGCCGGGGCAGCATGGGCATCTACACAGCGATGGTGGTGGCCAACATCATCTGCGCGGTGCTCACCATCGCGATGTTCAGACAGGGCGGATGGCAGACGGCCGTGGTGCCGACCCGACCGGTAGATGAGCCACCGCCCGCCAAGGCTGCTGAAGCCGCTGACGGGCCCTGATCAGGCCTCGGGGACGGACAGAATGGGACCTGCGGGGCGCGCGGCGTCGGCCTGGCGGATCTGCTCCAGCGCGCGGGTGGCCTCCGCCCCGACGCGCTCGTCCTCCTCCAGAGACTCCAGCGTGTTCACGACGTGCCGCCTGACGAACTCGTCCGGGTCTTCGGCGCGGGCCAGCTCGTAGTCGTCGGTGTTGCGCACGTAGTCCACCCCCAGCCGCCCCAGCAGGCGGACGCACTCCAACATGCGGCGGTCGTTGACCCGGCGCATCATGCGCTCGTGCTCCTCGCGCGTCAGCCGCACGGTTTCGACGGCCATGACGGGGTTGATGGTCGTCTTCGCCGCGAACTCACCCAGGAACCGTATGGCGAACACGTTGTGCCGCAGCAGCCACACTCCCTCGGCCACGTGCCGCCTGACCTGGTCGAACGGGTGGCCCAGGATGCCGATGTACTGGTAGATGTGCGGATGGTCCAGGAAACGTTCGTCCCGGACGATGTCCTCCAGGACGGCCTTGCCCGCCCCGGCCAGCAGGACGGACCCGCTGCGGTAAAGGTCCTCCCAGGCGTCCGCCCGCTGGCGGCACAGCTCGGCCTCCGCCTCGGCCAGACTGGTTGCCTCGTCCTCGAGCATGGTGCCGAACTTCTCGGCGGCCGCACGGGCAGTCTGGTCGTCGGAGACGCTCCACTCCTCGCGGAGCTGCTCCAGGGCCTCGGCCACGCCGGCTGCAAAGCTCTTTTTCTTGTACTGCAGTAGCAGCGATTCCATGCGGCGCGGCTCCACGCCGGTCGGCTGGGTGGGCGCGCCCTCGACGATCCACTCCAGAACGTCCGTGACGCGCTCCTGGGCGTAGGTCATCTCCGGGTCGGCACGCCGCTCCCGCGCAAGCCGGGACAACAGTTCCAGATCCTCCGGCTCGAGGACGTCCGAGCGGAGCCGGCCCTCCTCGTCCATGGCGGCCGCCACACGGCGCAGCACTTCGCGTTTGCGGGTGATCTCGCCCCAACTCACCGCCTTGCGCAGGGCGAGGGCGCGGGCCATGCGGGGGTCGTCCGCCTCGTCCTGGAGCAGCTCCTGGTTGCAGTACAGGAAGGCGCTCACCGTGTGGCGCTGCATCACCGCCAGGGCCTGCGTCCCCAACGGGGCGGACAGGGAGGACAAGGTGCTCTGGAGGTCGCCCTCGATGGCGTCCACCGCCCAGTTGAGCCGGTGCTGCACGACCAGCGAGCGGCCGATCAGCACGATGGCCACCAGCCCCAAGGGGCCGAACACGGCGTAGATGGTCGCCTTCAGCCATCGGGGCAGGAGCCGACCGGTCTCCCGCTCGCGTGTGACGGGGGCCTCCTGCTGCTGCTCGACCTGGGCCTGTTCGTCCATGTGACTCTCTGCAGACATCAGAACGGTACCATCGTGACGGCGTTGGCAATGAGCCGGATCGCGACGCACCCCATGCCCACCAGCCCCATGCCACAGGCGAACCCGGCCGCCAGAACGGGCGTGTACTCGCGCCACTGCTCCCGCCCGAACACCTTCGCCATGTAGTAGCGGCCCAGCAGGGCTCCGGTCACCATGGGGAAAGCCATCGCCGGGTCACCCACGATGCCCTGGATCGTGCCGTAGACGAACAGGGTCGGGGCGCCGATCAGACGCAGAACGGGATACAGAACCAGCCCGTAGGCGGCCCCTGCTCCGATGAACCGCCATTTGATGGCCTTCAGGAAGAAGGCGTTGCCCGTGGTGGTGGCCGTCATCCAGAAGGCCTGGACCGTGGCGTCGCGCGGCCAGAAGCGCATCGCGAAGGGGTAGTCCCCCGGTATGGAGCTGATCTTGTACAGGAACGACCAGAAAAGCAGGCTGGTCACCACGGCCAGGGGCAACAGGAAGAGCTGCGCCTTGAAGATGCTGGTGAACTTGGTGCCGGTCAGCTCTATCTCCCGGAAATGGGCCGCCCCCTGTCCGGCGTCGCCCATGGGCACCGGGGCGAACCATATGTCCACCCCCTTGTAGCCGCTCAGCACGAAGGCGGCCTCACGCACGTAGGGAATGCCCACCCGGTGCCCGGTCAGTCCGTTGAGCCGGGCACTGACGTAGCTGATCAGCGGCGTGTAGACGAACCCGAAACCGATCAGGATCCACAGCGGGAACTTGGGCACCAGCATGTGGCAGACCACGATGACCCACGCCGTCTTGGCCACGTAGAACAGAATGGCGATGGCCACCGGCACGTCCCCGCGGCCCCTGGGCGGGGCCAGCGTCTCGAAGCGGAAGAATGCCCCCTTGCGTCGGGCCTTCAGAAGCTGGGTCACGGCGGTCCATCCGCCCAGGACGGCCACCGCCAGCGCCGTGCCTATCGTGAAGCTGAGCCAGAAATCGAACTGGTTGGCCAGCCCGGTCTGGATGTAGTCCATCCCGGGCTCCCACATCTGCAGCACGCCCGCGCGGTAAAGCAGTGGGTTGAGCACCAGCCGACCCAGCACACCGGCCACGAACCGGCCCATCACCACCCAGAACGGCAGCACGAAGCCCCAGAAGACCCCGTGCAGGTTCGTGCTGACGGCCAGGGGCACCGCCCGGAACCAGGAGATCTCCTGCAGTTGCTTGGTGAAATCGTAGAACGGAACCTGTACCAGGTACAGGGAGCGCCGCAGAAGCACACCTGAAAGCACGGGGACCGCCACGTAGATCAGCCCGAAGGCCACCCCTATGGTGCTGCCGACCGAGAAGCAGCGCCACCGCCAGGTCTCCTCTTCGCTCTCGGCCAGAGCGGTCACCCCCTTCGCCGTCACCGGGGCCAGGGGGAAGGGCAGCCGCTCGATGTCGCTGGTCAGCCGGAACAGTGCGTAGCCCAGGCTGAAGAAACTGAGCCGGCCCCACAGGATGAAAAAGGCCATCAGGGCCAGCATAGGCCACCAGTCCCGGTGCAGGAGGCTGCGCAGGGCATACGCCTCGCTGCCCGGCGGGGGGGCCTTCCAGAAGGGGATCTGGTTGGCGATCTCGAACTGGACGGCGGCGTCGCTGCGCACGAAATACTGCATCCAGATGAACGTCATCCCGTGCCGCATGATGGCCGCGCCGAGGATGCCCCACGTCACGCTCCAGATGACGAACATCTCCTGCCGCGTCAGGGTGGTGCGGCAGCGTTTGGCGATCTCCAGGAAGATGATGAGCGTGACCCAGACCGCCGGCACGCCGAGCTGCTGGCCGAGCATCAGCCACATGAACATCGAGCCCGGCATGACCACAAAGGCCACGAACATGCCGGCCAGGACGGCCTTGATGCCGAAGCCCTCGCGGAACTCGGTGACCTCGCCCTGCTCCTCGCGTATCTGCAGGTAGTCTTCGGTCTCGGGCATCGGTCAGGCCGTTTCCTCCGAGGGTGCCTGCGCGCGGGTCGGGCCGGCTCAGGTGACGCCGGCCGCTGGTTCCAGCTTCAGCAGCTCGGCGCCCTGCCGGGCCAGCCGCCGTTTGGCCTCCGGGGTGACCAGTCGCCAGATCAGCAGTTGCTTCCGCAGATCCTTCAGGAAGCCCAGGTTCATGCGGTGCCACGTCTGGAACTCGCCGCTCTTGCGCGTGATGGTGAAGAACAGGTAGGTGATCTCGCCCTCCTCAGGGTCCGGCACGGAGGCGATGCTGACGCGCTGGCTAACGCCCATGTCCAGGGGCGCCACCCACACGTCCGCAGCCAGCACCACGCTCTCGCGTGCGTCTCGCCTCTCTATGCGGAAATCGAGGTTGTCGGCGGTGAAACTGCCCACGGCATCCTCGTCGTTGCTCTCGAAGTACTCCCGCAGATACACCATCACGCCCAGTGCCTCCTTAGAGCTGACTGTGAAGGGGAACTGGATTTCCCACACGTCGCTCGTGGGCTTGGGGATGGGCATCTTGCGGGTCTCGTCGGGAACGCTCAGCTTGCCCGCCATCCGGGCCGGGTAAGCCGTGGAAGCAAGCACGACAGCCACCACCAGCAGGGCGGACCACACTGCGCTGATGCTGGAGTAGTTCAGCGACATGCCCTCCAGCAGGAAGGGCATCTGCAGCAGCAGTTTGCTTACGAGCTGGCCGAAGATGTAGCCGAGCATGGCGCCCATGACCGCGAACACGCTGCTCTCCGCAAAGAACAACGCCCCGATGTGCATGGGGGCGAGGCCGACCGAGGCGTAGGTCTTGATCTCGGTCATCCGCTCGTAGACGGCGCCCAGCATGGTGTTGAACACGATGAGGGCGGCGATGATGATGGGCACCGCCAGCCCCTTGAACCCTCCCACGCTCAGGCGGCTGCGGGTGGCCACGCGGTGCACCAGCGAGGGGCCGTCGGGCGTCTCCGGGTAGCCGGCGTAGAGCGCCAGGTTCACCCGGCTGAGCAACTGCTGCAGCACCTGTCGGAAGGGGCGCAGCGCCTTCTCAGTGGCCGAAGCCGTCCCCGGACCGGCCGCTATCGCCCGGATCGTGCCGCCCAGCCGCAGGTTCAGCTCGTTGGGGATGAACAGCACTCGGTCGGGTTCCATGTGGATGTACTGCTCTTCCTCCTCCTGCTGGGCGGACTTGCGGTGCACGAACGTCTCCACGTCGACCTCGCCGGTGGCGGTCAGGGCCAGCCCGCCGCCCTCTCCGACGCCGCCCTCCTTGAACTGCTGGGCCACGAAGTCAACCGGCGTGATCTCCTCGCCGTCCATGTCCTCGTAGCGGAACAACTCGTCGCTGTTGAACACCCCCACCACGCGCAGCTCCCGCCCAAGCACGCTGATGCGGGCCTTGCCGATCTGGCCGGTCTCAATCCGCAGACCCTCCTTCATGCGCCTGGGCAGGATGCACACGAACGGCCAGTCCTCCATGGAGGGGTCGAACCACTCGTGCTCAAGGTAGGACTGGCCGTTGACGCCGGCGAAGTGCTCCTCCTCGGGGCTGAGCCCCAGGATGGCGCTGGCCACCGTGCGGCCGGCGCCACCGTCAACCCGCTCGACCTCCAGTTGCAGCTCCTCGGTCTTGTTCCGGTTGACGAACCAGCTCCGCGGGGCCGCCTTCATGCCCTGCACCTTGAAGAAGGTCAGCATGTCGTCGGCCACGAACTCGCTCAGCGGGCCCCAGCTGAGCCCCCGCAGCAGCACGCCCTCGTAGGGCGCTCTGCGGCTGGAGGTGTACTCCAGCAGGCGGGCGGGCGAGGTCTCGAAACTGGTGAACGACAGGATGGTGAAGGTCAGCAGGATCAGCGTGACCGCCGTCAGTCCGGTGCGCACCTTGCGCTTGCGCATGTTGGAGATGCCGAGGACGAAGGCGGCCATCGTCGCGCTGGCCCGTGCCACGTCGGCCCGATGGATCATGTCCACCTTCCGCCGCACGTGCTCCATGACGATGTTGAACTTGCCGATCAGGTACCAGACCGTCCCCACCGCCGCCACCAGCATGAAGAAACCGTCCAGGATGATGATCGGCGTCTGGGACAGCCGGAACGCCGGATGCACCAGCCGCAGAACCAGATATGACACCAGGAACAGCCCGGCGATGGCCAGCAGCTTCTGGCGGATGTCCACGAAGTTAATCAACAGGCGCTCGGCAAACAGCACGAACGGCAGCAGCAGGGCGAAGTAGAACACCAGGCCCTTGACCACGTCGGTGGCTGTGTCGC
>CAYFVS010000446.1:0-2520 GCA_964346565.1 uncultured candidatus Brocadiaceae bacterium
GGGGGATGGAGGACAACCTGGTTCGCCTGTCGCTCGGCATAGAGGACGCCGACGACCTCATCGCCGACCTCGAGCAGGCGTTGGGGAAGCTCTGAACTTTTCACTTACCGAAGGAGTTGGAGCATGTCAGAGAGGATTTTCGCCCTGACCGAAGAGAAGGACGTTACCGCTGCGATAGTGAGCAGCTTCTCGCAGATGCTCCAGCAGCACGTGGAGAATGACTGCATCATCGTGGGCGCGGGGCCGTCGGGACTGACGGCGGCCCGCTCGCTCGCCCGGGAGGGCGTCAAGACGCTCCTGATAGAGCGCAACAACTACCTGGGCGGGGGATTCTGGCTCGGCGGATACCTCATGAACAAACTCACGGTGCGGGCTCCGGCCAACGAGATGCTGGGGAAGCTGGGAATCCCGCACGAGGAGGCTTCCCCCGGCCTCTACGTGGCCGACGGGCCGCACGCCTGCTCCAAACTCATCGCCGCCGCCTTCGACGCCGGCGCCGCGTGCCTGAACATGACTGCGCTGGACGACCTGGTGGTGGGAGAGCAGGACCGGGTCGGCGGAGTGGTCGTCAACTGGAGCGCCGTCCAGGCCCTGCCGCGCCAGATCACCTGCGTGGACCCGATTGCCCTGGAATCGAAGGTGGTCATCGACGCCACCGGGCACGACGCCTGCGCGGTGCACAAGCTTGCCGAGCGCGGCCTCCTGGAGGTCCCCGGCTACGGCGCCATGTCGGTGGAGCGGTCCGAGGAGGAGGTCGTCCGCCACACCGGTGAGCTGTACCCGGGGCTGATCGTGACCGGGATGGCGGTCGCCACGGCTTACGGGCTGCCCCGGATGGGGCCCACCTTCGGGGCCATGCTGCTGTCCGGCAGGCGGGCGGCCGAGGAGGCGATCCGACTGCTGAAGGCGGTCGAGGAACCGGAAGCGGCGCCCGTGTCGGCCTCGGCCGGTGGGTGAGGCGAGGGCTCTCGCAACAGACTTCCATCGCCTCGGGCGGCGTCTCCCCTGTTACGCTGAGGGCATTCCGCGCCATGAAAGGGATCATGCTGCTCTCCGGGGGCCTGGACAGCAGGCTGGCGATGGAGCTGGTGCTCGCCCAGGGGGTGGAGCTTCACGCCCTGAACCATCTGACGGCGTTCTGTACCTGCACGCGCCGCTCCAGCTGCCGACATGAAGCGACCAGGGCCGCCGAGGAGTGCGGGGTGCCGATAGCCGTGCGGGACGTTACCAAGGAGTTCCTTCGGATAATCGAGGACCCGCCCCACGGGCACGGCAGCGGCGTGAACCCGTGCATTGACTGCCGGATCCTCCTGATGCGCCGCGCTCGGGAGTTGATGGAGGAGGTCGAGGCCCGTTTCGTGGTCACCGGCGAGGTGCTCGGGGAGCGCCCGATGTCCCAGAGAAGGGAGGCCATGGAGCTGATCGAACGCGAGGCGGGCCTGGAGGGGCTGGTGGTGCGGCCGCTGTGCGCCCGGGCGCTGGCCCCCAGCATCCCGGAGCAGGAAGGCTGGGTGGACCGCAGCCGGTTCAAGGGCATCACCGGCCGGCGGCGGGTTCCCCAGATGGAGCTTGCTGATGAGCTCGGCGTCCGCGACTACCCCTGCCCGGCGGGTGGATGTCGGCTGACTGAACCCGGCTTCGCGGCCCGGATGCGTGACCTGCTCCAGCACCGGCCGCGGCTGACGGTGGATGAGGTGCAGTTGCTGAAGGTCGGCCGCCACTTCCGCCTCTCCCCCTCGGCGAAGGCTGTGGTGGGACGGAACGAGGAGGAGAACGCGCACCTGGAGCGGCTCGCAAGACCGGGGGACACGCTGCTGGAGCTCTCGGCCGTGCCCGGCCCGCTGACGGTCTTGCGGGGCGACGGCTCTCGTCGAGAGCTGGAGCTGTCGGGGGCCATCACGGCCCGCTACAGCCGGGCGCGCGACAGGGGCAGCGTCGCCGTGACCGTCTTCCGCGCAGGCCGGGAACCGGCGGGCGAACTGCGCGTCGCCCCCGCGCGGGACGCGACGTGCCGCTTGCTGATGATCCTGCCGGACGGGGGAAGACAGTGAGGCGGCCGATCGAGGAGAAGGTGCGGGAGCTGAGGGAGCGGCGCCATGCCCTCATCCTGGCCCACAACTACCAGCTTCCCGAAGTGCAGGACGTGGCGGACTTCGTCGGAGACTCCCTGGGCCTGAGCCGGAAGGCGGCGGAGGCCGACGCCGATCTCATCGTCTTCTGCGGCGTCTACTTCATGGCGGAGACGGCCTCGATCCTCTGCCCCCACAGGACGGTCCTGATCCCGGACCAGCACGCCGGCTGTCCCATGGTGGACATGACGCCCGTGAGCGCGCTGCGGGAGCTGAAGGGGCGTCACCCGGAGGCGGTGGTCGTCACCTACGTCAACTCCAGCGCCGCGCTGAAGGCCGAAAGCGACCACTGCTGCACTTCGGCCAACGCGGTTTCGGTCGTCCGCTCCATCGCTGCGGACAGGGAGGTCGTCTTCCTGCCCGATCAGTACCTGGGCTCCTACGTGCAGGA
>CAYFVS010000447.1:0-3475 GCA_964346565.1 uncultured candidatus Brocadiaceae bacterium
ATCACGCCGGGCACCACCCGCCCCGTGCGCCCGTCCAGTACCACCTCCGGCAGCCCGTCCGCCGCCGTCACCACCGCCGGGCAGCCGTAGAACGCCGCCTCGATGCAGACGTTGCCCAGCGGCTCGCGTAGGGACGGGCAGAGGAACACGTGGAGTCCTTTATATAAGGCCCCCATGTCGTCAACCAGCCCCAGGAAGCGCACCGAGTCTCCGATCCCCAGCCGCTGTGCAACCGAGCGCAGGTTCTCCTCCTCCGGCCCTGTGCCCGCCACGTGCAGCTCGTACCGCTCCGAGTGCTCCCGCAGCCGTGCGAGGGCATGGAGCACAGCCACCGCGCCCTTGATGGGGACATGCCGCCCGGCGAACCCCAGCCTCACGGGCCCGGAATCGGGAAGGGTCCGCGGCACCAGGCCTTCCGGCGGCAGCCGCAGGCGCGCTCCGTTGTGGCAGACCTCCGCAATGCCCTCGGGCAGCCCCCAGCGCAGTTCCAACATGCGGCGCGCCGCTTGGGAGTCGGCCAGAACTGCGTCCATCCGGTCAAGGAACCGGCTTACCTGCTTCGGATCGTGGTCCCCCCAGGCGGCACCGTATTCGTAGTAGAGTGTCGCCGCCGGCGGCGTCACGCACTCGCCCAGCGCTGCATGCGCCAGCTTCCCCAGACCACCGTACAGAGCTATCAGGTCCGGCTCGGCCCGCCGGACGATGGCGCGCTGGTGCGCCTCGCGCAGGAAAGCCGGCCACCGGGGCAGTTTGAGCGGGCCGGCGTACTTGCCGTAACCGACCGAGGCGGCATTGCCGAAGACCGCTGCCTCCAGCACCGGGTGCACGCGGCCGTGAGCCACCAGGACGTGATGCTCGATGCGCCGCTCGCGCGTGCCCTCCAGGTAGCCCGCGAACAGGCGCTCCGCCCCCCCCACGGTGTCCAGCGCCAGAACATGCAGGACGCTTATCTTGCCCACGCACACCCCCTTGGCCCGGAACGCTCAGGTGAAGCTCCCCCCACTACAAGGTAGCCGCGCGGCTAACGGGAATCAAGATGCCGAAGGGCCCTCGCTCAAGGGCGGCAAGGCTGAGTCCGACCACTACGTCATCGCCGCCCTCTCGCAGTGCTGCGTCGGCTTCCTGGTCCGCCCCCACAGAGTATATCCTGGGCGGCTCGGCGTTCGGCTCGTATTCGAGCGGCGCGTGCGTGAACGGGTCGAGCGGCGCGCGCTCGAGGCAGCCGGCCGGCCCCGCACCGATCACCACCACGTCCGCCGTCATGTCAGCTCCCCCGTCGCTCCGCCGTCCGAAGGAACGCCCGGTCCAGCCTCGCAATATAAGCCCTCGTGCCGAATCCGTCCCGCGCCCGCTGGTGCGCGCGGGCGCTCATCTCGCTATAGCGACCCCCGTCGGCGCAGACCTCCATCACGGCCTCCGCCAGCGCCTCCGGCCGGGAGGCGAACGGTGGCCGCAGGCAGTCAGTGGCCGGGTCGTACACCAGCTCCGGCATCCCGCGCAGCCCGCTGCCCAGCGCAGCGTAATCCTCAACGGGCATCACGCCGGGCACCACGCGCCCCGTGCGCCGGTCCAGCACGACCTCCGGCAGCCCGTCCACCGCCGTCACCACCGCCGGGCAGCCGTAGAACGCCGCCTCGATGCAGACGTTGCCCAGCGGCTCGCGCAGGGACGGGCAGAGGAACACGTGGAGTCCGCTGTAGAAGGCCCCCATGTCGTCAACCAGCCCCAGGAAGCGCACCGAGTCTCCGATCCCCAGCCGCTGTGCAACCGAGCGCAGGTTCTCCTCCTCCGGACCCGTCCCCGCCACGTGCAGCTCGTACCGCTCCGAGTGCTCCCGCAGCCGTGCGAGGGCATGGAGCGCAGCCACCGCGCCTTTGATGGGCACCAGCCGCCCGGCGAAGCCCAGCCGCACGGGCCCGGAATCGGGAAGCGTGCGCGGCACGAGCCCCTCAGGCGGCAGCAGCAAACGCACGCCCCTGTAGCACTCCGCCGCCACGCCCTCCGGCAGCCCCCAGCGCAGTTCCAACATGCGGCGCGCGGCGCGCGAGTTGACCAGCACACCATCCATCCGGTCAAGGAACCGGCTTACCTGCTTCGGATCGTGGTCCCCCCAGGCGGCACCACATTCGTAGTAGAGCGTTACCGCCGACGGCGTCACGCACTCGCCCAGCGCTGCATGCGCCGGCTTCCCCAGACCACCGTGCAGAGCTACCAGGTCCGGCTCGGTCCGCCGGGCGATGGCGCGCTGGTGCGCCTCGCGCAGGAAAGCCGGCCACCGGGGCAGCTTAAGCGGGCCGGCGTACTTGCTGTAGCCGACCGAGGCAGCCTTGCCGAACACCGGTGCCTCCAGCACCGGATGCACGCGGCCGTGAACCACCAGGACGTGATGCTCGATACGCCGCTCACGCGTGCCCTCCAGGTAGGCCGCGAACAGGCGCTCAGCCCCGCCCACCGTGTCCAGCGCCAGAACGTGCAGGACGCTCGTCTTGCCCACGCGAGACCCCTTCGGCCGGAGCGCACAGGTGAAGCCTCCGCTCAGCACAAGGTACCCGCGCCCAGGTCAGGAATCAAGACGCGGAAGGGCCGCTCGCTCAGCGAGTGGCGAAGCTTAGCTCCAGGCAGATGTCGTCCGTCCTCTCGGCGCCGGGCTCAAGCTTCAAGTCCCCCGCGGGGGAGATCAGCGTTGGAGGGGTGGCGTCCGGCTGGTAGATGAAGGCGTCGTGGGTGAACGGATCCGGCGGGAGTTCCTCGAGGTAGTCCGGCACGAGCGCGTCCAGCTCGGCGGGCAGCTGGTCCCGGTCGGCGTGATACGCCCGCAGGGCCAGGAATACGCACGTGGCACGGGCCTCGGCGATGGCGCCCATGGCTTCCTTGACCATACGGTCCGGGGCAACCGGCAGGTGCGAAGCCAGGATCCTGCCCACCAGGTTGCGCAGGCCGGCCAGCGGAGGGCTCGGCCGTCCGCGCAACTGAGCCCACCACTTCGGCTCACTGATATCCGGCAGCTTGAGCGGCTCGTAGTGCTCGACGGTGGGCAGGACGGGTTGGAAGTACCTGGCCATCAGGTTGCGGGTCATGTTGACCTTCACCAAAGGAACGCAGTCCCGCAGCAGCCGTACGCCCAGCAAGCGGGTTGGCAGGAGGCCCGTCTGCGGCACTCCGAGGTCCGTCAACCACACAGGCTCACCCTTGCCCTCACGCAGCATGAGCGTAGTGAAGTGCAATTCTGCCGCCAGCCCCTGGCGGAAGCCGTGCCGCACCGCTTCGCCGACGGCCAGCGCCTCGTGCACCGTCCCGTGCAGCGCGGCGTGCGCACGGCGGCCCTGGCCGGCCACCAACACATCCGAGACGGGAGAAGCCGCCACTCTTCGCACCTGGTCAGCGCCCATCTGCACGAGCATCACCCCCATGAGGAAACCGAGCAAGTCCATGTTGTCCCTGGCCAGCGTCCGGCCCAACCTGACAACCTGCGCCG